>JAATVR010000827.1 GCA_014523665.1 Nitrososphaerales archaeon TH526 | reverse complement strand
TGGTCTTGGATCATTTTTTTCTCCGTGCATACTGCCCATCTTACCTGCCTTCATCTCATATCTTGCAGGAAACACAATTAACGAAGTTCAAACTACAGTAAATGAAAGACCAACCTCATCAGTCACTGCATCGACATCATCATTTTCACCTTTATCAACAAAAAAATCATTTGCTTCTACTGATGATGTTTCTTTGAACCAAAATGACGATAAGAATCATGTCTATTCCTCTAATGGAAGTACAAGGTCAATAAGAAAACTGCAAGAACAAGGGCAACGACAAAGCTCAGTTGCTATAAAAATGACTACTAAATTAAATATCTTCTTAAATACTGTATACTTTGTTCTTGGTTTCTCATTAGTATTTGCAGTATTGGGAGTAGTACTTAATAGTGTACTGGTCAATCTCGGAACAGATTTTCAAGGAATACTTACATCAATTGGCGGCATTGTAATCATTGTGTTTGGAGCATACCTTATCCTCTCTACCAAAATAAGTAGCTTAAACTTTGAAAAGAGGATGACACATTTGCCCAAGTTTAAAACCAGCTATATCACATCATTTGTATTTGGAGCAGCTTTCGCAGCTGGATGGACTCCTTGCGTAGGCCCAATCCTTGGTAGCATCTTCACTCTAGCAGCAACATCTCCCGGAGCTGCATACAATTCACTATTGGCATTCTCGATTGGGCTTGGAATTCCTTTCTTAATTACAGGAGCTTTTTTTTCTCAAGCTACTGGTGTGATTAGAAGAATGGTTAAACATCTAAAATACTTCAATCCAGCAATGGGCGTCTTACTTATCATTCTTGGAATACTGGTGTTTACCAACCAGCTATCCCTATTAGGGAATTTCCCATTGGCTAATGAAATAATTAATGTTGAGCGAGGGTTCTAACACTCAACTGGCATGATTAGAGATAACATTTCTGCCCTCTTGACTGCAGTTGCAGTTATCGCTTTGATAGTCGGATTTGCAATATACTTCAATAGTCCCGAGTTGAATACGGCTGGTGTGGAGTCAATAAAACAACAACAACAACAGATTGATAAAATTCTTACCCCAGAACCTTCCGTATCTTCAGAATCTACTCCTTATAGAGGATCGTCGGAGGGAGAAAATGCAGGAAACATGTTGGTAGATCTCGCTTCGACTAGAGAAATCAATCCTGTCGTGATTAAATTAAACCGAACTGAATTTGATGAAATAGATAAATCAAAATTCAGAGAAGCTCCTAATTTTAAAGGAGTAACTGGCTATATTAATATCAATGACAGCAAACCATTAGATTTGCAAGACTTAAAGGGAAACGTTGTACTTGTGGATTTTTGGACATATAGCTGCATTAATTGCATTAGAACAATACCATACCTAAATGACTGGTATGAAAAATATACTGGTAAAGGGCTCACAATTGTAGGTGTTCATACACCAGAATTTGAGTTTGAAAAGAATTTCAATAACGTTAAATCTGCAGTCGACAAATTCCACATTAAATATCCTGTATTACAGGATAATGATAAGGGAACTTGGAATGCCTATGAAAATAGATACTGGCCAAGGAAATATATTGTTGATATAGAGGGAAATATACGATATGATCATATAGGTGAAGGTGCATATTCTGAAACTGAAAAGGTAATACAGTATTTATTAGCAGAACGGGCTGCTAAAATGGGTAAAACAGAGTTAACATTCTCCAATACCTCGGTTCCTGCAGTTTCAGCAGGTGACGGAAATTCACAAGCGAGTAAAAGAGATTTTTCCAAGATACAAACGCCGGAAATATACTTGGGCTATCAGTTGGCACGGGATCGCCTTGGAAATACGGAAAACTTTCAGCCCGATCGAACCGTATCCTACACTATTCCACACAATCTCAATAACACTAATTTCAAACCAAATATTGTGTATCTTGAAGGCCAATGGAAAAACAAACCAGACAATATAGAATTGCAGAGTGAAATGGGCAGGATAGTCCTAAACTATTCTGCCAAATCTGTGAATATTGTTGCTGGTGGGCCTCTCGGTGCAACAGGAAGAGTCTCAGTTGATAACTTTACCAATATACTAGATCGCCCAATATCATTCCCGTCATCATTGTCGTCACCATCGCTACAGATGGTAAAAGAGGGACTCGGAACTGATATCTCAAATGGGACATCTCAATTTTCGATTGACAGTCAAAGACTTTACAATCTTATTAATAGTAATGAATATGGACAACATGTTGTTACGGTTGATGTAAGAGGTAAGGGGTTCCAACTATATACCTTTACGTTTGGATGAAAATGAGAAAGATATCTCGATTCAAATTGGAAATGCAAGAGTATGAAAATGACAAAAGGCTTGATTACTCTTCTTAAGCCATTGTTACAGCACGAAATTAGAGATGCTCAATTCATGAAAATCAATCTAATTCCTTATATAGGGCATTTGGTTAGAAATTGTATCAATGCACTTGTTGGAGACAATGCAGCCGTAGGGGCAGCAGTCATTATATTGCCAGGGAGGTACGTGTCAAATAATTCAGCTATTCAAGCAGGTACCATTTACTGCAGGAACGAAGCTGTTACAAGAAATTGATATGAATTTTGACATCATCTGGCGAATCGCATTCAGATTCATCACACTTCATATGAATATAGGCAATATATAGGGCAGACCACAAAAATCGCAAGGAGAATACTTTTGTCGTTATCTTCACATTCTCTATTCCTTTATAGTTTTAGTTAGTTGATTTAGACATATGGACACGTCGCAATGCTGAGAGAAGTGGCGATACCTATTCTCCAATTCTAGAACAAACTTCACAATTAAAGGGATTGAATATCACTAGTAATATTTGGTAGTTTCTAAGTATTTATGAAATAATGATGTATATCACTTGGTATTAATAGGAAATAAAGTGATCGAAAAAAGGGCACGATCATGTTCTACCTTTTAATATGTTAGGGCGACAGTAGTAGTTGAAGCCAAGATATGCTATGAGATTCATCTACAGAAGAGTTATCCTAAATAATACCAGTAGTCCCCCCAGTTCCGCTACATGTATGGCCAAAAAATATGGGATTAATGTGGGAGCATAAAGCGGCTCCATCATAAAGTAACCATAAACGGCAATTATATTGTGCAACATCAACAGGCTAGCAAAAAGTATTAGGCCTATAGTAAAATTAGCCTTGCTACTCTTGTAGACTTTTGCATACAGTACCAGTAATGCTATTAGGACAGCAATATTAGCTGAAGCCACAATCGCATTAGCGCTGATTAGAGGATCCAACCTAATATCACAAAAAATATAGGAGTTCTCTTATTTACTTTTGTCCATATTTGTTCCAGATTTAAGAAAATAATAACACTGGGTTAGATGAATATCAGATTTATCCTTATTTTATACTTTTTTTATTTGAGATACTATTTGATCAAAGGCAGTGATGTTTGATTCGAGGTAATCAGAAATGAAATAGGACACTCCGTATTTTTCCCCCACTTTACTAACCATATTATTCTTCTCAAGTACTGTAATATGATGTTGAATCGCTTTGTAATCAAGTTTGAGGGTTTCGGCAATTTGATTTATGTTATGAGGGTGTTCTTTTAGCAATTCAATAATCTTGATTCTGTTATTACCGCCCCTAGAGCCAGCAAAAAGGTACCAAAATATACGCTTAGCTTTAGGGTCGAGCATTAACTCCATAATTTTGGTTTGACTAGGCTAATAAGTATAGATTGAAAATCCTTGCTTTGGACCCCACCTTCGCAAGCGTGTTTGCTTAAACTGAGATCAGCTTCGGCACGCTGAATTTACAATTTGTAGATTAAGTAAAGAAAAGTATGTCTTATTTGAATCTGCTCAGACTAACCTATGAACAACGAAGAAGGTCGATTGTGGTGATAATTCAGAGTAAGAATAATGCGAATGTCAAAGTCTGATGACTGACCAGTCAGTTATGTTTAAATACGGGAGACCTCGCTAGTTAGCTACTCCTTTGCATATTTATAAACTATACTTTATATATTATTATTCAAGGTCGACGGCATGTGCTCAAATTGTGACATTGTAGTAGTATGGTAATTTGGTGGCAATGAATGTTAAATAACCGAATTGGCAATCAAGCACCATCATCGATCAGAGAACAAAATGGACCCTGCATTTCAGTCACTAATCTTAAAAAGCAATATGGTAAGGCTAATGCATATACCCTCGATGGCATTTCATTTAACGTTAAGTATGGTACAGTCTTTGGATTTCTTGGTCCAAATGGAGCTGGGAAAACTACAACCCTCAAGATCCTCACTACTCTGCTTAGTCCCACATCGGGGAGTGTATACATTTTTGGTAAAGATATAATTAAAAAACAGTCTGAAATCAAGAGAAAAATAGGCGTTGTGTCACAAAATCCCAGTTTTGAGGCGAATCTAACAGTAGAAAGGGCTCTTGATCTATATGGTCTATTGTGGGGATTACATAATAGTAGAGTAAGAAGGAATAAAATGAATGAAATATTGAGTACCTTTGATCTTGAATCCATCAGAAATTCCAAGAATGATGAACTCTCTATAGGTCAGAGAAGAAGGGTGCAGCTTGCAAGAGAATTCATGCATGGAGAGGATATGGATCTTTTATTTCTTGATGAACCAACAGTAGGGTTGGATCCTTCTGCGAGGCGAATGCTTTTGGACTATATAAAAAAACATGTAATGTCTGGTCTGACGGTTTTCTTTACTACTCACATAATAGAAGAGGCAGAATATTTATGTGACGAAATTGCTATAATAGATAATGGAAAAATAATCGCTTTTGATACTCCAACAGGACTAAAACAGAAATATGGTGGAGCAAATAAGATCATTGAAATTACCTTCAAAGAGGTAATCAATCAATCTTTTATCGATCTATTAAAGAAAATAATCATAAGAGGTGAAAATGTTGATGGTGACCATAAGCATAGCGATAATACTACTATTACCACTTCGCATGTCGACATAAATGGAACAAATCCAAATGCAGTGACGATTACAGTTAATAACGCAGAAGAAGTTATTTCCGAGATATTACAGCTTGTTTCTAAGAATGGTATGCGAATAGAAAGTATCTCGATAAATCCGCCATCACTAGAGGAAGTATTCTTATCAATAGTCAATGATGAAAATAATTTGAGGGATAACGAGAGAATATGAAGTCAATGAACGACTATATCTTGGGATACAGTATTCTTTTACTAGTGTATAGGAACATAGTAGCTGCGATCGATAAGATGTTTTTGATTTGGCAAATAGCCTTTCCAGTTGTTTATATATTTGTTGCAGGCTACGCCTATTCTGCCTTAATAGGAGATCAAGGCATCACTATTGGGTCGTTGACTGTAACTTATGTCTCATTTCTGACGGCTGGTATGATTGGATTTAACGTAATGAATGGGAGTACTATAGCTGGGGCTATCATCTGGAATGACAAGAGAAATGGCATGTTTCAACAAATACTGGTCATGCCATTCAATAAAATTCAATATGTTATTGCCAATCTTATAACACTCATTCTAATTGGATTGGGTAGTGCTGCAGTTATTATGATAATTGGTTTTCCGACAATATTCCATGACATCAATGTCAC
>JAATVR010000826.1 GCA_014523665.1 Nitrososphaerales archaeon TH526 | reverse complement strand
TTACTTTTAAGAAATCATCACTATGTTATTTACGCATGGGAACCAAATAAGGCAGTTGCATTTGAAACTGCGTTACTGGAACAAGACGATGATAGTAAATATGATAATAATAATTGATCTTCACTTCTCTGTTAGAAGGTGACAAGCTAGCCCAATTATACATCAGCTGTGAGTAGGTATAGCTAAAGGGCAACATCAAGATGCTGGTGCAAAGGCAGTCCATATAGCTCCAAACACAACGTCTAGAATTACAAGTAAATCTATAAGCAAAGACACCGGTAGAACTACATATAGAGGTCTGTTGCATGTAGCGAAAGGTGCTAAATCTGTAAAGTCTAACGTTCGATGTGATGCACTTCTTCTTGATGAAGCATCTAGGACTGATACATATCCTTATGTAGAAGTTAACGAAGAAGATGCTACAATATCTCACGATGCAACAGTCGGTAGAATAGGAGAGGATCAAATATTTTATCTGATGAGCATAGTCCAACTACTACTAGTATAGTCCAACTACTAATCGGGCATGATTATATTCTATTCTAAATGATTTGTCAGTTCTTATGGGTATAAGTTCAATGGGTGAATTGCGCATGTCTGCCAATTACATATTTTAGTAAAAATCCCAAAAATTCTCAATAAATGTTAAATATTATGCGTTGTTAGCTTGCCTATGAAAACCCATTCTACGTTCAGTGATTGGGTTCAAGAGTTAGATATTGCAGACGGTTTAAAACAGTTATTAACAGATGCTGGTTTTACAATTGAATCATTAATCAGACTAGGCTATCAAGAGTTGTCGGAAATGTTGAATATAGATCCATATGTTGGCAAGTTAATTGTTGAAGCGGCACAGAATGTAATACAAAAAAGTAACTAAGGAAATTCTGTAGAGTAGATTAACAGATATAATCATTGGACCCACAAAGAGAGTACTACGTTTAATCTGTCATTGACAGAAGGCACAATATAGAAGAAAGATCGAATTCTATGTACATAATTTTATGGTAGATACTATAAACATTGACCCGTTGCTCTGAAGATGAGAATCAAGGATATCGTAATGAATCTCGTTATTCTTCGGCGCCCATGCTTCACTTACCACAACATAGTAATCGGGATCGTATTTAGAAATGAGAATTCTAACTTTTTCATCTAGATAAAATATATACTACTATAGACAAATCCAAAATATAATAATGCGGGATCATTCTATTTGAACAATCGATACAATTCTAAAGTGGACGTGTTTCTCGTCAACCAAAAAACAACAACAAACATACAAACATCAATAAATCATTGGTTAATCTATTGATGCACCATGAATTGATAATATTCTTTTTATATCTTTTATCTTCTTAACAGTTAACAATTCATTAAGAGTAAACTTGACATTAAATTTTGATTCAAGTTCATCGAATAGTATCAATCCTTTAAAGGAGTCCCAATTTTCAATATCTTCAGGACCTGATTCGTCGTCAATTTCTTTAACCTGGACTTCCTTAACATTCGCTATTATGTTCAGAAGATTGCTTGACATTAATCATCTAATGATTTCAATTGTTTACAGAACCTATGATTCTAATTGTACCTTCAATTCGCTATTCCACGCGAACAGATGTACTAATCTATCCTTTCTTTTTTTAACTCTTTTTTCTTCCTTTTCCTTCAGTTGACTATGAACCGCTAAAGGTAGATTTAAGATATTCTTGTGGCTTAACCATATCTCTTTACATTTGTATCATTAATTTGTTAATAATTAGCAAAGTGTATTGAACATGTACTGAACACTCCTTTGAATTTTTTCTTGTCTGATGTACTTTTGTTCCTGAAATGGGACTTTCTAGCTGCTTCTACTTTTGACCTTTGAAGCCCGCAAAATCAATTATAACTAACGGTTCATTTCCAAGAACCCATGAATTATGTCCAGGTGGAACATAAGCAATATTACCATGACCAAACTCTTCTTCAGTACCGTCATCCAATTTTACTTTTAGCCTACCTGAAATAACATAATGAGTATGGGGTAGCTGGCAACTATCAGTTTTTGCCACTGGTTTTATAGATTTCTCCCAACTCCAACCCGGTTCGAAATATCCTCTACCAATGGTGGTGTCCCCAACCTTTGCACTCTCAACCTTCCCCTTTTCAAAAGTTATTGTTTCATCTGGAGAGGAGTCTAGACTCTTTTTCTCCATTCTTATTAGAGACGACTTACTCATAGCACTAATATACTTAGTATAGTTTATAAACATGTAAGGGATCAAAAGTATAGTAGTTACACAGCACACTGAAAATCAACAACCAGAATTAGCTAGCAATACCTATGAAAGAGCAATCCTGTCATTATCTGAGGTAAACCTTATTATAGACGGTTCATAAGAATGAGAAATTTATCTCTATACGACTTTTCCCGCTAGATAGGGCCACGCACATCAATTTATCCTGCTTCTACTTTTTGTGCCTTAAATCTGGATTCAAGAAGGAAGTAATAATAGATTCTATGACAATAAAGTATGAAAACTTATGAACCAATTTAAGTTCTGTGTAGTAATTATTACCCTTTCTGTTACTGTTGGCTCTAGTTTCATAGCTATCAAAATCGTTCTTGATTCTATATCACCTCTATTTGCGTTTAGTATTAGGTTTATGATCACAGGCGGTGTTTTGATACTAGGTTCATATATTCTTGATAGAAAAAATCAAGAGATTAAAGAACTCAAACTTTGGAGAAACGCTCTGATCATTGGTGCAATTCTGATAGTTGGTAGACATGGGTTAATTGCATGGGGAACACAATACCTTTCTGCAGATATTGCCTCGTTACTAAACTCGACAATTCCCTTGTGGGTAGTATTATTCATGTTCTTGATATTTCACAATAAAATAACTAATTCCGCAAAGATAGGTCTGGCACTAGGTTTTGGTGGTATGAAATAATCCTTCGGGTATTATCTGGACTTGTTACCTTCAAAACAGCAGTTGACAACTTGGCAACGTTTAATATTGCGGAGGATATTATGGCTAGTCCCATAGATAGAGACATGGAAAAGGCATTCCAGACATCATAAGAAAACACACAACCGACTCTTTTTTTATTTTACTAACACCTTCCATATAGGATTAGTTCTTACTACGTCTTAGTATTATTCTCTTCATATCCTGACTATATGGTATCGTTATCTCTGAATAAATGATGGTAGTACCGTGGTTTATCAAAAGTTCATCTGCATTAGCATCAACCACATCGTCATACTTCTTGTAGATACTGCTGGTATCTACAGAGGCATCCATAGAGCGCTGTACTGCACCCTCCACCTCTTGCGCGGCATGTAAACACAGCAAGCGCCGAACCCGAATTCGAAATCGATTTTCTATTGCTTATTTTCAGAAATTTCTGAAATAAAACATATTATAATACGCGGCTTTTCTACTAAAGTATTTTCTTACCCTTCTGCGTAAAATGAAAGTGGAAGGACTTGTGCCTAAAGCGCTTAAGACACACAAACCAAGCCTACCAACCCAAATGGTCGACAATCCATGATGCTACGAAAGCCCAATGGGATTTAAACGTGTTTTTTGAATAGTAAATATATTACTATTGTATTAGTGGTAGTTCCTTAGCTAACCTACTTCTGGAATATGGTAAATACGCCTGGCCTTCTGCACCTTTTTTGAACCTATTTAAGCCTGCTGTCCCACAAATTGCTTATCTTTTACACGGATATCATTTATTGTTCGATCAATCCCCCTCAGACATCGGAAGAGCAGGTTTAAATAAAACTCGGAGTAAGCGGACGATAGTATGGAGTTCGCAATTGCTATTCCTCAAACGTATCCCGATGCTGCTCGTATTCAGCGGTTCTTGAGGCGGGCCGAAGAGTTGCCATTGATTGCGGCATGGTGCATTGAGCAAGTTATCGGGACTGCTCCTGTTCTGGAGTCGGTGACGACCTTGACATATGCGGCCGCGGTCACGAAACGTTTGCGTCTCGGAATCGCCGTTTTGCTGATCGCTCAGCGGAACCCCATTGACCTGGCGAAAGCCTTGTCATCGCTTGACGTGCTTTCGAATGGGCGGCTAATCGTTGGCGTCGGACTTGGCGCAAGTACCCAGCACTATCCCGCTTACGGACTGCCTCCCGAGGGCCGCGTCACTCGCTTCCGTGAAAATCTGGAGATCATGAAGCGGCTCTGGACAGAAGACAAAGTAACACTCGACGGTCGTTTCTCGCATCTTGAGAGTATTCCGATGCAGCCGAAACCGGTGCAGAGGCCGCATCCTCCAATCTGGCTCGGCGGACATGCCGAGGCCGCGCTGCTCCGTGCGGTGGAGCTGGGAGACGGCTACATCGGCGCGGGCTCGACACCGATGGACGTTTTTTTGGAAGATATCAAACAGCTGCCCGCCGACTTTCCGAAAGCAAAGCGGCTGTATTTGGCCCTGGGAGACAATCTATCCCGCCTGCGGGAGTGGTTCGGTGTCATTTACAAAAAGCCAGAAATGGCAGATCAAGTCGCGGTATGGGGATCGCCACAGCAGATTGTAGACCAAATTGTCCGCCTTAGAGACGCTGGCGTGAACTATGTTCTGTTAAACCCTGTCTTCGACCAAGAGGCCCAGATGGAGCGCCTCTGCCAGCATGTTTTGCCTCGAGTGTAGTGCTCGGGAAAGCCAAGATACATCTCCACACACATCGATTTCTGGATAAACCCTCTTCCAGTGCAGCTGACTTCGGGAGATATCATCTACGTCATCGGGTGAATATACATGACATCTTTTTTATTTATTATTATATATTATATTATTATTATCTTCCTTGTCAGTATAAAATACATTGTCATTCCAGCCATCCATCGGTGCCATGCCAGCAAAAGGCAGATGACCATGGAAGAATGGTTGTAAGGCAATGGGGTCGCCCGCCTTTAGGTAATTAGGTAGGATTCAACCCTTATGGCGATTTCGTGATTAGATCATATAGTAACACATATTTTAGTACGCCAGGCTTCAAGAAGAATATTGTCGTCAATAACAAAAAGATTTCTATTTTTCGCGCACAAAGAAAATCATCTGAAACACACACAGTACGCAATTCCGTTATGTGTTTTTATAGTACATTCGTAAGGTGTACCATATTGCTTATAAGAATAAAAATCACATCATAATGACGATATCGCACAGTTAAAGAAGGAGGAGTTTTTTCGTTCATCGTCTTTTAAGAATAGATATTAGCAAGCTCTTACAGTAAAGCAGTAATAGTGCAGCTGCAAGTAAATCCACAGATGATGAGAGAAGCAACAAAAAACAAATCTCTAAAGAATTTCCGTTTCGATCAAACTTTGTTGAAGTCCATGGTTCAAAGATTCATTACATTGATGAAGGTAAAGGCGAACCTATTCTTTTTCTTCATGGAAATCCAACTTCTTCATACATATGGAGAAACATAATTCCACACCTAACTGATATAGCTAGGTGTATAGCTCCAGACCTGATAGGTATGGGCAGCTCCGACAAGCCAGATATAGAATACAGATTCTTTGATCATGTAAAATATGTTGAAGGGTTCATTGAGAAAACGAAGCTAAAAGACATAACTCTTGTTGTGCATGACTGGGGTTCCGCAATGAGAAATGAGGATAAAATAAGAGGAATTGCCTTTATGTAAGCCATTCTAATTCCTATTGAGAGTTGGGATATGTTTCCAGAGGAACAACGAAAAATTTTCCAAGGGTTTAGAACTCCTGAGGTTGGATGGGATATGATTGTAAATCACAACCTCTTTATTGAAGAAATCCTTGGAAAACTTGGTACTGTTAGGCAACTCACTGAGGAAGAGATGGCATATTACAGGGAACCGTTCAGAAAAGCAGAATATAGAAAACCTGTATGGAGATGGCCGAATGAAGTTCCAATTGAAGGAAAACCTGAAGATGTAACCAAAGCTGTAAGTGAATATAATCAGAAACTTCAGAAATCTAATATTCCGAAACTTCTGATTTATGGAGAGCCAGGAGCACTCATGCCTAAACCTGTGATAGATTGGTGTGTAAAAAATCTCTCTAATCTGAAAACCGTTAATATTGGAGCTGGAATCCATTATTTACAAGAAGATAATCCCCATGCCATTGGTCTAGAAATAGCGAAATGGTACCAGAGTATACCAGCTGTATAATTTCGTGGGTGTCTCACACAACAAGATGCTGCTTCTTCTTCTGTAGACTCTTCCTCTGTCTCTTCTAATTCCTCAGTTCGCATTATTCCATTAATTGCATGAAGTATTGTATTACTCGATACCAATAGTTACAATCTCGATACCAATAGATTCATTGAGAATTGCTACAGTACCATTAGAATACGTGAAATTTACAAGTGCATCAACTAGACCAGATTGTATAGTTCCTGCAGGTCCTGTTATGGTAACAGAACCATTAACATTACATTAGTTTACAGTAATGTTAAATTGAAATCTTTGACTTTTCTGCCTGTAGTAACGTCAACTTCGTGTATTAGTCTTTCTTCTCATTCTGAAGACTGAAAGTGCCAGAAATGGTGTCACCTAATGACTCCAAAAGTATTATTGGATCAAAATACTCTACATAACTTGATATTTTGCCTTTTGAGATGGTAAAGCGGCAGCAGTACTTATTATTATAATTCTTATTATTAGCCAATACTTCGATCTCGCCTTGGAATTCCGTATATACCACATCAGGATCCAATGTTGGGTAGATTTCTCGGTCGCTAAAGGCTATTCATTAGGAATACCACTCCAGTGATGCAATATCGCGTTCTTTCCAATTATAATTCTCGGAAATCCTTTTGGTGCGCATGGGTTTATCTGCTGTCCATTTTCATCCCATAGGTCTATCCATGAGTCAAGATCCTTTTGTTGTATCAAATTTAGAAAGGTGTGTATTGATTTTAAGTTTTTTTCCCTTACAATTTGATGCGGATTGTCAGTTCCAACCATGCCCTACACCAAGTAGCGGAAGACACACCAAAGACAATTAAATGTAACATCTCATAGGTCCGCTTCGTTGATAATTTCACATAATATTAAAAAATTACCTCTTGCTGTCAACTAGAACTATAGTATAATTGTTTCTTAATTAAATCCCCAAAATTCTATGTCAGATATATTCTTTCTTGCCGTCTCCATCATTACGGTACTTCATTTCTTATTACATATCTCAGAGGAGGCTGCTAAGATAGTCTTTGCAACTTCAGATGTATGTATATCATTTTCTTTCATTCTCTCAAATACTTTTGACATATTACTCGTCACCAGCCCACCGCCACTTTAGCAATTTTGATATTTTTTCAGAAGTTTTATGCAACACTTTGCAGGGTTAGAAATCAGTCCATACTCTAACTATTTCATTAGACCAATTAAAGGGATATTTACCTTTGCAAGATTACAGTTTTCATTTGTTAACTTGGATAGTCTCTTGGTATTATCCTTCACAACTATTTACCACATACTACAAAGCTATTTGAAAAGAATGAAATTCAGTTGATTCTGCTGTCTCAGCTGGATAAGAGAGGTCCTGGATCGCTATTGTTGACTGTGTTCCAGCTGCGAAGCTGTACCCTTGTAGGTTTTGCCAATCTATTATCATCATTTGTTATTCCACAATTACTTTGAGGATATCATTATACAATTCCAACTTAGTACGTCTTGGTTTGGCCGGTGACAGATTAGATAACTATTCCACTTATAAATAAACCTCCCCAAGGGGAGCAATGCTTTTTATTATTTCATGGATAAAATGGCTATGAATAAGACCGTTTCAGATGAGGAATGGGTTGAGGCTCGTAAAGCACTTCTAAAGGAGCATCCAATAGTTTTATAGTGTCAACTCAGATTAAAATTAGTATTACAAAGAGAAGGACTTCTGAAGTTCTTGCAATCGCCGCTATGATTCTACTTGCAGTAGATATTGCTGATACGTTCATTGCACAAGGTGAATATGGATTTTTGCAATTAACCGATCAACAGCGAGGTCCGTTAGTCGGCATACCATCAATGATACTATTTTTTATATCTTGTAATCGGATATAGACAACGGTCGAGACTTACAACATCACTCCTTCTGATTGGAGGTACACTCGAATTAGAGCTTCAAGCTAATAGCTCCAGCAGCGGGCTTATTATTAGCCCTAGCAATAGGACAAACACCTCTGTACTTTGCTTTAATTGTAATTAGTTGTGCTATTATCGGATTA
>JAATVR010000825.1 GCA_014523665.1 Nitrososphaerales archaeon TH526 | reverse complement strand
CGAGGAACTTTTGGTGAGTCATACACTGATCTCGTCCTTCGGCTGATGGATGAATTAGGATCTAAAGTGAGCAATCAAGAAGATGAATATTCTTGAATTCATGAGCAAACAATGCAAGGATCAGATGCATCAATTTTGTGCGTGGCGATGGCAAGGATATGGGTTTCAAATTCAATGTCAATGCAGCTGCCATGTAGCAGATCCTAACTGATGTAAATCGAACTATTTGGTTATCGGATAAGGAGTCTAACTATGTGTTCAATATCTGCAACAATTAATGATCTCATAATTGACAACAATCAGCTCCTCTGCTATTCAATAATTGTGTACAATTGTAGATGCTATTTAAAGGAAAAGGCGTTACATTTGGTTGGTAGGCCAGTAGGTAACGCCAGTACATCATCTTTCGAGGGAACTCTCCAGCATGATGACCATTAGTAGTAACGTCAAGGCATTAGATAAAGTTTTTGGAATTAATACTTCGCATAATCCGGATCACTTCTATCATTACCCGATGGTAGAAAAGCTTCAGTATGCACTAAACCAGCAAGAGGGGATTCATGCTTAAATTGGCTCCTACAAGAGGACCAAGAAACAACTCAGGTGGACCAAATGCACCTAGATGGTCCAATGGCAACATAAACTGGGAGCGAGTCCTACATGAATACCTTAAACCAATTATTGCATCACAGATCGCACCGAATACAAATAGAGGCTTTATGTATATCTTGGAATCGAAGGGAATTCTTAAGAAGTCGGACTCTGACGGACTAACCGATCATTTAGTGCGATGGCGGCAGATTGGAGAGATCGATTGGGATGACGTCGCAGACGGAAGCGGTAGAGGAATCATCAATGATTTCAGTGCTTATGAAGATCGTAATACCTTTGTAAACGATCAAATTGGCTTTCTAGTGAAATGTGGAGAACAATATGAAATACGCCTCAATGGTAAATGGAAATGGCATGGTCAACCTGAATATGTCATGAATATGGTCGAAAAACATGCAGTAGCCGGGACAGTAGCTGCTCATACCATGAGATATTATGTTAAGGTTGCATACAATCGAGGAGATTCTGGTTGGGGTTACATGGAGAAACTCTGCCGCGAATTGGAAAAGGAACGATATTATACAGATCTTCATACTGGTAACGAAAAAGAAAGGGATGCTATCCATCTCAACTATCTTGGTGACGATGATAAATATGGTCGACATATGGATGACCTCATCAAAGAGCAACTAGAGTTTTTTGGGTTATCAGATATTGTAGAGTTTAAGAGAATAGCAGTAGTACCATCGCAAATACAAGAATATGGTCTACCCGTTGATTTCGAGACTGGCAAGGGGTATGAAATAGATGCATTGAATGCTTTCAACCCGCAGAAGTTTAAAAAGTTATTACATGACAATATCAATCCCTATTTTGATCTAGATATACATAGACAGCTCCTACATCAGAATCCTGCTAGACTCGTTGACCAAATGGTTCGGAAGAAAGTCAAATTCTTATCTGAGCATTCCAGCAAGCCCGAACGCAAGCCCAAATGCTCGGGAAGAGACAGGAGGTCTTAGACATTAGATGAAAGACCCACGTCATAAAGACGTGTGGCAAGACATTGCGCAGATGGCGAAGGTGGTTTGCTGACAATCGAATGCAGTACATTGTCATGCAGGACAAGAGAATAATAATGTCACATAATAACAATAATACCAATAATATCAAGTTCGATGCGTCATCAATCAAAGCACTAGAAAACATCGGATTAAGACCAGTTGGAATATATCAGCCCAGTAATGCTGCAGGAGTCAAATGGAGCGATGCCTACCCCGATCCTGAATTCCGTTGGTCTAGTACTATACTAGAGATTAAACAAGATCGAAACTCCTTTGAGAATTATGCTACGATGTTCGGACGCACTCACATTAAAGACTCGGTAACGGGGGAGTATCTAAATCTAAATGCATTAGATACCGATTGTCAAACAGTACATAATCGGCTAAGGATTCCAATTAGGCAGATATTAGACGGTTCATCCTGGGACTGGGTGACAGACAGATTAAGGGATTTAGTTAAAACGTTTATGCTAAGCATTGGAGTAGAAGATGGAGATTATAATCAAACTTTATTAGATGTCTTCAAGAAATCGACCTTCGTAACTAAGACTAGAAAGGAATTTGGACATCACATTTATTGGCTATCAAGACAGCAAAGAAAGGCAATCGGAACTGCTGACTGTAGAAGCGGTTATGAGTTTGAAATCAAGACAGAT
>JAATVR010000824.1 GCA_014523665.1 Nitrososphaerales archaeon TH526 | reverse complement strand
TAAATGCAGAAAATAACTCTACTGCTAAAATACCGCATTCGGGGGACCTTACATTGTCTAGTGCTTTAAGCAAGGAGCAATTGGGCATTAATCTTTATATTGCGAGTACATTGGGTATGAGTCAATGATATCAACAAAACAGGATAGAAAGATCAGTAAGAAGATAGAATATAGCGCTCTTTTCGCAACACATTTCTAGTAAGATAATTCCCCATATTGAGATTGAAATATTTGGTTCTAAAGTTAACAGGATATAATAAAGGCAAGCGTTTCTTTCCCTGAAAGTGAAAATAGAAAGAGCATTGTTTAAGATAGTAGGAATGTATTGCATTACATGTAAACCTATAGTAGAAAAGCAACTAGAACATGAGAAAGCAGTAAAAAGAATTGATATTGATTATATGACAGATAGCGTTATAGTTGAATTTGATTCATCCCTACTGACTAAAGATGAAATAAAAAAGCGGCTAGAAAGGTCTGGCTACAAGTTTGTTAGAGTGGCAACACCCCACCACTCATAAGGCCTGACCCTATAACTGTGAATCTGTCCGATCTTACTTTCTAGCTAACGAAAGTAACAATGGTAAGTTCGATAAACAAATCTCATGCGCGTGCGTTCATGTGCATATCATAAGGTCCGTGAGCGATTTGGAAAGGGCAATTCCTAAAAGCCATAGAGCTGCTAAAATTCTGTTGGACTTTTCATAACCATGTATATGATACAATATGGACTAGATAATCACGTAAGGCTTGTTCGAGGAATTTGCAATATATTTATCAGTACGAATGTAAGTATATACAATTACTGCAATATTGTTTGTCTAGACCAGTACCGAATAACACGATGCAAATAAAGGAAAGAAGAGAAGATGTTTTAGTACTACTTACTAAAGGGATGAAAGGCTATGAGATAGCCAAGGAATTAGGAGTTGATGCATCAACTGTGAGCAGAGACATTCAATACTTAATTTCTCAGTCACATAATTATCTAAATTCAACATTAGACGAGCCATTAATGTTCGCAGGACCAGACAGAGTTTTTCCTTATGGTGGTTA
Source organism: Nitrososphaerales archaeon TH526 (assembly GCA_014523665.1). GTDB lineage: Archaea > Thermoproteota > Nitrososphaeria > Nitrososphaerales > Nitrososphaeraceae > TH5896. Next base: position 3,421 of record JAATVR010000824.1, on the reverse strand, counting down.
TGCAGGCTCAACCCATTTCTATAATACTGCCACAGGTCCCTCAGCTTTTTATCCAGAAGGTTATGTTGGTGAGCCAAATCAGATGTATATATTTGCGACTGCAGGTGACGACCGAACGCCACCATACCAATTTATTCAGGCGATGTGTTTGATGACATTGGAAACTTCTTTAGCGGCGCCCCAGATGCAGTTTATGGAGCGGTTTCAGGTATGATTAACTTAACGAAAGAAATCGTAGTTAAAAAAAGGCGGGGGCTAGTGCCTTAGCTCTTACATGCGATAACAGTATCTAATTACACTTCTGCTCCATTTATTACTAGATAATCAATACTAACTCCTAAGGGAGAATCCCAATCTACATGAAGCCTGACTAAAACTCCGCCGTCGTATGTCGTAATGTTGTGGACGGTGTACCTCGCATCGCCATAATGATTACACATGTATTCGTCGGCTGGTATCCTCTCGTCAGCAGGATACTCGGATGCCGATGCAAAGCCAATGGATTTGCATGTAATAAAGTTCGAACTAAGATTCACCTTTATCCATCCATGGCTGGGCAGACTAAAGCGGCGTCGAAAAGAAAAAACTCCTGGGACGATCTCTCTCATGATGCTCTCTCGTCCTTCTTCTTATCGATCTTGTCAAATAGTTCCTTCTCTGAATTCGATCCTAAATCCTTGTCGGCTTTACCTTCTATCGTTGTTTCTTCATCATTACTCTTATTCATATGCAGTCTTGTTATAGTCCGAAACAAGATAAGGATATCGCATGCTCATTTTTGATTAATCAACTGGGGATTAAAATCCTCATATCTTAGGCATTATTTCACGGCATGGTAAAACCAGATAGGAAGCTGCGACTGTAGAATATAAGAGAAAAGGAGTGTATCATGCTTCTGCATTTTCCTTTCCTATATACAGCCTTGCTATTTTTGTAGCCCACTTGAACATGAGCATAGAAAATTAAATGAATTAAGAAATAGGGCATAATAACGTGTCTGCAGGGTAGTAGGGCATTATACGATGATAGGTATAGGTACTGGCTTCTACACCCGAAGTACTTTTTTAAATAGTGCCTTCATCGCTTTTTGATCGATATCGTTCCTTTTTATTTTCCATTTATTTGAACAATCTATTTTATCTTCTAGTGTAATCCATGGCGCATTTGTATAATTAGACAGGTAACACTTTGGACACTGTGGGAGATCAGCATTGTAGGAATTGTGACAGCGTAAGCATGTATTTGGTCTTTCCAAAGTTTACAGCATATGGATAATTGAGAAGTATAAATTTATGGGCGTTCCAGTTAAACATATTATACCAAGGTCCCAATCTAAATGCAACAGAAATGATGAAACATACGATATGGGCGATAAAAAACGCTGCGATTAAACTGCTAATACGCCAATATCCTAATCTGTCTAGCCACCCTCAGAGTTAAAGTTTAGGCATTTATGCTGGTTTGCTAGCTCTGAGTGTTGTTTTTGAAGAGGGTTTTCCGCTGAGTTTTGCACGTCTGAAATGTTTAGTGGAGCTCTATTGAATAAGTCATTTACTTTCTTTCATGATATCTTGTTTTACTAATAGACGAATTACTTACTGACAACTTTATGATTTTCACTGATTAATCTTAAATTGATGACAAGCCTTACTTTCTATGGCGAGATAAATGGAATTGGCGGTAACAAGATTCTGTTCGAAGATAATGATACCAACTAGTAAGGCAGGTGACATCAGAAGAAAAAATGTCAATCTCAGAACCTGAACCCGAGACATTAAGTGACGAGAGGGTAAGGAATATCATAAATGATGTATTGACAGAGCTCTATTACTCTAAGCAAAAATAGAAATGAGTACAAGTCAGTTTCTCATGTTTGAGCTTTCGTCGGAAGCAAGTCAAATAAGCAGGATAAGAGAACCAGCAAAGAAAGCCATGTCTGATACTTTGCCGTCTCACCGTCTACTATTTATCGAAGTTATCTTGACAATCAGTTGACTGACTTGGAATGGATGCGGAAAGAAAGGGTTTAATTTTTAGTAAGGGACGGCTTGAGTCGCTTACTGATGGAGTATTTGCGATAATTATGACAATATTGGTGTTTAACATTAGCGTACCCGAACTCATATTATTCACAGAGAGCATGCAGAAGAAAGACTTTCTAATAAATTTGCTAGTTTATGGCCTGATATCCTTGCTTATATAATTAGCTTTACAACCCTTGCTGTTTACTGGGTTACACATCATAGAATTTTCCGCTGGATACTTTATGTGGACCGGCCTTTGATCTGGATAAATATCGCATTCCTAATGACTCTTGGATTTGTACCCTTTTCAACTACTTTACTTACACAATATTTAGACCAGCAAATTTCAATCTTTGTGTATTCATTTAATGCGATTCTTGCAGGTATAATAGTATATGCACTATACTTTTATGCTAAACGACATCCAGAATTAGTTGACAAGACAGTACCGGCTTTGATTGGCAGAAGATCCGGTAGACGGATAATAGTCACAACATTAACGTACGCATAGCTATACTATTCTCATTCACATACTTACCTGCTAGTTGGTTTCTTTTGTTACTAGTTCTAATTCCAGAGCTCATTCCAGACAGATACTTTGGAAGAGACACTTCTCTGTAGAAAATATTAGCCAAAAATTTTTAATGTACTTTCTTCTTGACTGGTAAGAATAAAATTGCTCTGTCTGCCTTTATATTCTACTTCTACCTAGTGGATTATCTAAACTACCCACAGTTATAAGGAAAACAAAGACTAGTCTCCTATTTTAAAATCATTTCTAACATTCTCTTCTTCATATTTTAATTCTCTACCAGTCTTTCTCTACCAGTCTCTTGTCCAAAATATTTGGCTATTCCATACATATCAAATTCAAAGAATGTTGATTTTTCATTAGTGTCTCTATGTATTCTCTCTTCTTCCGTTTTATATCGCATACCTTTTGTCATTTCGATTAAGTGTGTATTAATTTGTTTTTTAATAACAAAATCTGCAATACTCATAACTTTAAGTTCAATTGCTGGATAAATGTAGAATGTCTTAAAGACTGGATTTTTGCTATACACGTCTTCTATTAATTTAGTATGAATAGATAATAATGAAAGTCTTTGTTCTTTAATTTCTTGTAATGTTATTTCCTTTTGTTTAAGAATATTATCCAGACGATAATCTCTTCTTTTCCATTCTCTTACAGGTTTTCCTAATCTTATTTGTATCTCTATCGATTATTTTATTTATGCGTGTGTCAATATGATTGTCTAATGTAGTTTTGATCATTTTATTTCCTTCCCTCTCCAGGGAACGGATTTTCTTCTTTCATCTTATTCAACTTCTACTTTTCTCCACAAGCTTTTTACTCTCTTGCTTACATACCAACAACGTGGACATTTCATTGGTTT
>JAATVR010000823.1 GCA_014523665.1 Nitrososphaerales archaeon TH526 | reverse complement strand
AGCAGGGACACATCAGCCCATCCCACTGAATAAATATTTCGCAGATTTGACACCTCTTTTGTCCAGTTGCGTACCTTCCTTGTCTGAATGAAGGCTTTCCAACTTTATATCTCACACATATGCCTCTGCAAGTCATGGGTTTCTGCACCTTAATGATTTTATTTTATTTAGAATTTAAAGATATTTTAAGTTTATCTTCAAGCAATAACCTTTTACTACTCCGCGACTCTAATACTCGGTATCCTTTGAATTAAAAATGTAATTGAATAGGTTATATAGATGAAATAATATTAATGAAAGGTAGTGACTATGGGACTCTTTTCATAAAATGAATCAATCGTAGTAAAAATTTTGGATGGTCTGTACGAATACAGTTTTAGACCATATAATCCAGGTTCATATTGTATATGTACAATATCAGGTTTGATCTTATCTACCAAATTTAATAAAATTTCGGAGTTATATAGACATCTACTCCCTGTCCCTTTAAGTTCTTGTACAAGATTGTATGTATATCTACCAACTCCACCATTAATCGGTGGGTACTCCGGTGAAATCATCAAATACGAAGGTTCCCAAATGAGGATGATGATGAAAATAGACTTGAAATATCTTTGTCATTTGTCGTATCCGAGTTACCTGAATTACTACAGTCCTCACCTGTACTCATCAGACTTCCTCACATCTCTGTTCGCATCTCCATAATTGGATGGAATGATATTTCTTCTTTACTCACCACTTGTGAGTATTTGATTCTAATCTGATTCTCAAAGAAGTCTCTATTGATGTTACTGACGAACACCTCAGGTTAGTAACAAATAAATATCTCATTTGGATCGTATAAAACTGGTGAATATCATAAATGTGGAGAGATCCATGGAGATATACATCAAGAATTTTTGAAGACGCTGACAGAGAATTCGCAGAAGCTGAAGAAATGTTGAACAGGATGTTTAGAACTGTGAGAGAAGGTTCGACAACAGGTACCGTGACATCTCGATTACCGTACTACTATGGGTACCAAATTAACATAGGGCCTGATGGTAAGCCTCACATAAGGGAGTTTGGAAATGTAAAGCCAGCTGCTAGAGGGCTCATAGAACAAAGCGGGGTACGAGAACCACTGGTTGACACGTCAGTAGATGAGAAGATCAATCAACTTACCATTACGGCAGAGATGCCCGGGGTAAACAAAGAAGACATCGAAGTGAATATTTCTGATACCTACATTACGATTCAGGCAGAAAAAGGTGACAAGAAGTATCATACAGATGTCCCTATAAATCTGACACTGGAAGACCTTTCAGCAAAAGCTGCCTATTCAAACGGAATTCTAGAGCTGAAAATTAAATTGAAACAAGCACCGAAACCTAAAGGAAAAGAGGTTAAGGTAGAATAGTCGTTTCAGACAAGAGAAAGTTATATCTATTTTTTATTACTAGTCTCTAATTAGAGGTGAATAGCAAAGTTTGACAAATGAAACCAAATCAGGTTCAGACGGTTTTGTATCATTAAATCCTGTAATATATACGGGATTTGACCGGCCTGTACATATTCACTATCGGTGTGAGTTGCCACAAGATCATTTCTTACCGTTATCTTACCCCGGACCTATTAACTTGAGTTTCTTTGCTTTTGTATATCCAACGATTGCTATTTCTACTTCTCCATTAAGAATGTCCTGGTTTATAGTTCCGTATCTAGTTTCTAACTCCTGTTTAAATTCTGCGAGTACTTTACTTGATATCTCTATGTGTAATTCGACCTTATCTTCTTTAGTCATTTCTTAGTCTTACCTTTACCTTTTCTTTATGACATCTTTTATAACCTCCGGCTTCAAGAGGGACATTAATCAATCGTAGCAAGTAGCAAAAGGAAGCAGCAAAAGGAAACGGGTAACGCTTTTCCCCAGTTAACACCCAGTGTTTCAAGTGCTTTTGCAAACACCTTTTCATGAACCAAGTCACGGACAATTAAGTATGACACTGTAGCTCTAAACGCTTTGTTATTGCTCATCTCATATAGTCTACATTTCTGTAGTCTACCTGTTGCTTCCAGCATGAGATTGTATAACATATTCAATACCAGATTGCCACTATCATAAACATAGGATGCAGACCACGGGTTTCCAGCTGCATCAACTGGTCTTGCGCTCTGT
>JAATVR010000822.1 GCA_014523665.1 Nitrososphaerales archaeon TH526 | reverse complement strand
TTGTATACTTCAAAGGAGACAATGAACCAACAACAGACGAAGTGTAAATGATGTCAGAAGATAGTTCTTGAGTGCTACCTGAATAAGTATGCATACGTCACCAACTTCATAAAGCAAAGCGACAACGACAATTTATTTGAAATATAAATCGTACTCATTTCGATATCAGACTATGCAGTAGTTCCATCTACACCTCATTTGTTTGAATATGATGCTCACAAATTCTCCGAGTAATATAGACTCTGTAACTAACTCTGACGAACCATATAGATAAAAACCCCTGTTGCAACAATAATATATATTATTGAAAAAGCAATGAAAACTCTGCTTATCATGCGTCACGCTAAATCGAGCTGGAAAGAACAAGATTTACCAGATCATGACAGACCGCTCAACAAACGCGGCAAGAATGATGCACCACGCATGGGAAAGTTGCTTAAAGATGAAGACTTAGTCCCAGATCTTATTATGAGCTCAACTGCAGTTAGAGCTAAAAAGACGGCTGAACTTGTAGCTAAGACATGTAAATACAAGGGAAAAATTGTTCTCGATCGTTCCCTTTATGGAGCTGAACCGGCAGCCTACCTTAAAATCTTGGGAGGGCTTTTTGATCAGAGTTGCATTATAATTATAATCATCATCTTCTTTTCCTGCCAGATCATCAGCCATTACATATTCATCTCTCCATTTCACTTCCTCTAGGCCTATTAATTGTCTTGACGGTGCCAGGACCAAAGCCAGCGTAATGATTGTTTGCGGTAACGATTGAAAATTTTACACCTGACATATTTCCTCTATCAGTGCCATCCTTGAAGTTGCGCGTGACTTTCTTCATTTCTTTTATTCTATCGATTTGGATTCGCCCAAAGTCCTTTTCCTGAATACTCCTGTCACCAATCAATCTAATATAGATGAAATCAGAATTGACTATTGGGGGTGTTCGAATGTCTGCGAGTTGGCTCCAAACAAGACACATGTTATTTCTGGCAAAGAAATTGTATGCAAGGTCCTGAAACCAAGATCTGTGTCTAACTTCTACCGCATATTTGAAACCTTCGTCAAGATATAACTCATTAAGTAATTTGCTAGAAGATCTATTTCAGTGTCAAGACACACCCATCTCTGTCACTAGTACAATAAAGAATTAGTTTAAGGCTAATACTACTAGTTTATATTTAGTTATAGATTAAGAAGCTACGTTTTCCTTCTAGATTCCATAAATTATAAACTCCTTATCATCTATCCCTTGGTTAGATAGTTGTCATTGCCAAGGTACTCATCTTCTGTTGTCATATTGGTGGGAATAACCCCGGAAAATCAATTTTCTCCTCAGACGAAACCGAATAAAATACTTAAAAAGTATTTTCAACCATCTTGAGTTTGTGTGCCTATTATTAACTTTCTAAATTTATTCGATGGAGAAACATTGAATGACTGGAAGATGACTGGAAGATGACTGGAAAGGGTTACCATCTGGTTGTGCAAGATCATCAATTTGTATTTCATATCCATATCTAACTGCAACATAAGGATCATTTCCTGGATTTGGGAACCTAACAAAGACTCCTGAATTATCTACCTTACAAGAGGTCTTCCATTCTAGTTCCAAAATAAAATCTTTGAATTTCCTTCTGTAATACCATAGTAAGCCCATCCCTCCCTGTGTTTGGAGTACATTTTCTTTTTGAAGTACTGCAAAGCTTGCCTATTCATGGTACGGGGCAATTTATGAAACTGCTGCTCCGTCTTTAATGAACTCAAAACCAACTGGACAATGGAATAGTCTTCAAATTACGGCAGAGAAGCAGAAGTATACCGTCATGGTAAATAGTATTGTAGTGATATCTAATTTTACTGGAAACAGATCGCTTGAATGCTACATAGGATTGCAAAACCATGATAATAGATCTAAGGTCTTCTATAGAAATATCAAGGTTGGAGAAATATTGTAAATTATTTGTATTGTAATATTACTTTTATTCTAATCAAATGTAAGATACAACTAATCTTACATTTCTTTCTGAGAAGTTTTTGGGCCATGTATGCATATTACCTTATAGATTCATATGAGAACGATTGTAGTAATCATGGCAACCGCAGCTATGGCTCTACTGATGTCAATCGTTGCAATACATGCAGTCAATACAACCTTTGCCTTAACTGACAACACATATGCAGTGACAAGAGGAGGAGGAAATGACAGCAGCAGTATAGTTGAACCTGGATCCTCTGGTAATGAAAGTGCAAAATCTGGAATCAACACCACTGTGTGTGGCCCAGATGCAGCACACGCTTGCCAAACGTCTTCTGGTGGACAATAGCACCATATAATGTGAAGAAAGAACAAACCTTACGCTTCTTTTTTGTGTCAAAATATCACTAATAGTCTGAACGCATCCATGAGATTCTTGTGTGAAGTTGCTTCCTTATCGAGCATGCCTTCAGCATTCTTAAGTGTAGTCCTTAACGAAATGATTAGTTTGCATTTGAAGCCGAAGTGAAGGCTACTAATTTAGGCCACTGATAAAAATAAGGAAGATACACTTGAATAATCAAGAAATACGTGCTGCACTGGAACGGCACTGGGAGGCCACAGTGGCACTTGATTTAGAGAGCACACGATATTTACAATGACGACCTCATAGTTGAATTTCCTCAATCGGGCGAACGTATATTGTACAATTTACAGGTTTGGAATCAGGATCTTTTCCCTTCTTGGGGTCACATCACTTATGAATTGATCTATAGCATACTTATATTCCGACGTATGATTCACAAGTGGTTACTTAAACCGTCTACTAGAATACTCATAGAACTCATCTAGAGTGTAAGACTTCCGAAGAATTGTTGCTTTCCACTATCATCGTAAATGAAAATAGGTCTTGGTGAGAGTTCAATCATCAGCTCACAAATTTCCTTTTCTTCAATTGGTTGAAACATAAATTTAAGGTATTCATTTTGCAATTTTGTTTTTTGTATACTTCTCTACTGATTATCTGATTGTCTAGCTTCAATTCCAAACCCGTCAAAATTAGTATGCGATAACCAATAAATGATCAGTTTGCTTAGTATTGCATATTGACAAGAATCTCTTCGTTACTTTACCTCTATTAGATGATATTAGTTGGAGATATGAAGTAGAAGCAACTGAAAGTGATGGAAGTGGTTCTCAGACGACCGACCAAGTCACAATGGATAAGGGTTATTACTAGGAACTGACAGAAAGAGGACGATAATTCCTGAAGAATTATCCGTTCGTCGAATTTGCCATTGCCAAAGTAGAACGACCATTCTCCCTTTATTGACACCAAATTCCTGGTACGAGTCTTCAAGAGGGATGTTTCCAAGACTTCAACCCTCTTTCTAGGACACTAACGTTAAAACCGTACCTTTCTAGCAGATATTTCGCTATCGTGGAACGATTGCCATGAGAACAGATAGTGATTATTCTTTTATCTTTTGGAATGTCATTTATTGATTCCTTAGTGGGTGCCAATTTGCTTAGGGGAATGTTAACACTTCCATCAATGTTCCACTCTTTGAACTCATCAGGTTCTCTCACGTCTAACAGGAATAAATCACAGTCATTGCTACCTTGATCTAGCCATTTTCTGAGATCTATTGAGGAAATATGTCCTCCAGAGGAGGATTCCACCAAATCCCATTTCCACGCGTTTACGCCTCCTTGCAAGTACTTTGTGTTTAGACCAATTTGAGCCATCATCTGGCCATTTGTCTTATATATTCTTCATCGTCACCTACTAATACTATCTCAATGTTTTTTGGGAGCTTTGGCATAATATTTTTCTTGGCAGCTTCATCACAGACTGCATATGCTGAACCCGGTATATTCCTCCGTTCGAATCTCGATCTCTCTCCAATATCAAGGACCATCAAGTGCTGGCCGCCATCCAATCTTGACTTGAGATGCTCGGCGGTAATGAAAATTCCATCTGATTCAGATCTGTGATTTGTAGGATTGCTATTATTGATTATGTCGGCCATTCAATTAACTCCTTTTCTCAACTAGAATTGCTATCATGTTTAGCTTATTAGTAGTGGTATGTATATATTATTTTAGCTAAATCACTACAGCTGTGTTCAGTTAACGATAGATGCTTAAGAACAGATGCTTAACGTGGAACAGAATAGTGCTATCATAGACGTTACAAGTGTACAAGATGTACCTGAAGGTAGGATGAGGCGTTTTGAAGTCAATGAAACAGGCACTTATTGCTATACACTCTAAAGTGGATGAGCTTATATGTAGCCATAGGATTCATTGCAGCCTTTTTATTGCCATTCTCTGTATCTCTGGTCGGAGCAATCGGAGGAGTTATGCTAGTTAACATCTTGAGGACACGCTTAATGTTGAAAAAGATGGGAATTAGTATGAAAGGACTATTTGGTTCGCTGCGGTCGTCAGATATGAGCCCTTCCACTTACGGATATAATCCAATAAAATACTATTGTATGAGTTGTGGTAATGAGCACAAAGAAATCACATGCCCTAAATGCGGTTCAAAAATAAAGAGAGTAGGATACTAATTAATCATTGTCAGAGCTGTTGATTTTGTTGATTTTGTGTAGGTGACCTACCACTCCTACTCCCCCGCCTAGAAATGTCAATTGTGATTTTGATAGGGTTAACGAACATTAGAACTTGCACCATTCCTATAGTTATTCCTGCAAATACTTTAGGAACATTACCATACTCATCCCAATTGTTTTTAATA
>JAATVR010000821.1 GCA_014523665.1 Nitrososphaerales archaeon TH526 | reverse complement strand
CCGCAAGTACGTGTTCAGGCAGTCTGAGAACATATATTTAGGCCACGCAATGAGAACATCCAAAGAGGGCCGGTGGTCCAGCCTGGTTAAGATACCGCCTTGACATGGCGGGGGTCGTTGGTTCGAATCCGACCCGGCCCATGTTGATAACGATGCTTAAATTCGGCCCGGTTATACACTGATGTAACCTAGAAACACATTGACGACAACGATAGTGCAAAAGGAAAAGGGTGAAAGTGAAGCAGAAGCAGAAGCAGACGACCCGCTATCTATATTCCTGTACGCTCTAAGGGCCCCAGAGACAAAGAGACAGTACCCAAACCGGCTTAAGCTTTTCTTGGACTACCTGGAACTTGGACGAATTCTCCAAGAACAGGCCAAACAATTTCTAACTAAAGCCAAACAAATGGGCTCCTAAATAGTGTCAAGATTCACATCCTATGTGGTAATTCAAAATAGTGATTTCAAAGGCTGATCTGGGAGTTCCTGGGTTTTTTCACTACTGGTTGCATTACTATTAGGTTCGTCAATCGTTTGATTTTTTCCGCCAATTGTTTCATTTGTTCCTGCTTCAGGAAGAAGCTCTTGTCCAATTGTAGTTTCCAGTCCCAATTGGAATAACACAATAGTCATCAGAGTGCTCAAGACAAGCGCAATAACTATACCCAATGCAAGAGTTATGCTCCGTTGCCTTTATAATGTTTAACCTATTCATAGATGTTTTTCTCCAAGGTCATTATTTAGAGAACAAAATTTCAAGTTTCACATACACATCATCATGCATAATGAAATCTAATCAGGCGATAAAATTCTGAAATATAACTCGACTATAGCAATTCCTAAAGGGATTACCACTGCGACGAGAGCAGCCCAATCCTTTATCTTAGCAAACAAAGGTCGTGATGTCAAGAATCCCTCTTCTATTAAATGCTGTTCTTCTTGTTTTTCTTTAACCCCTACTTCCTCTTGTTTTTCTTTATCCCTTACCAATCTTTCCTGCTTGCCGGTGGCGAACTCGTATAGTTTTCTAGCAGGATCCAGAGAATCAGTTTTCACTCGCTCTGGCCAAAATGATTCTGAAATTCCTTCTATCACTTGATCCTTTTTTGACCGCGGAAGGGTGCTGATCTTTGAATAAATTGCCCCTATTCCACGGATGTGAAGGTTGAGATGTCTATGCAGATACATATTGTATGAATTTAATCCTTTGATAAGGTGGCCTAGTTTCTGAACTTCATCTTTTCGAGTAATAGGCCTAGGGTGACCGTTTGCCTTAGGCTGAGTCCAAAAGCAACCTATTGCATAATAAAGTCTAAATTTTTTTCTTCCTATCGCGAATATTAATTTAAGGAGGCCAGAAAATACGATAAGAAACACAATCGCTTGAGATATTTTAAATGCTGGATTTTGAAATTGAGTTTCAAGATTCAGTAAAACATAATTATTGACAAGGGGCTGTAGCTGAGGCCCAACAAGGGGGAGAATAGTCAGAATAATGAATAGCGGAACTGCAACGAAAAGGATCTTCTTAACGTAATCATATTCGACGACTGCTGAGTTATAACCTCTTTCTCGAAAGTAATGTTCAGCGGAAAATGGTGCTGGGTAGGGAGGATATAGTAAAAGAGTTGCGACAAATGCTATTTGAACGATTACAGTAATATAGAACGCCAGATTTTTTTCCCATTCTAATTCATGATACTGTGAATATTTAGTGAAAAATATTGTAATCTGGTTGTAGTGAATTACTGACAACACCACCAGCAGTGGCATAACTATCATTGATAGAATTGAAAGTGCGAGGCCGGAGAGAATCCAACCCTTCTTTGTGGCTTGAAATCCTTTATTTATGGGGGCAGAAATGTTCTTCTTGAATTTTCTCCTAAGCCAATTATGAATGCCCAATCTTGTTTTTAGAAAGTCTCTAGTTCTTTTTACAAGCAAGAGTATGATAACAAACAAAGGAACAGTTATTATCAAGATTAAGTACGTTATAGCACTGAACTTAACATCCCAGGGTAAGCTTGGCTCCTCACTGAGGATTTGGTTTGTTTTACCCTCTATTACTGAAACATAGCCGCTCTTGGGATTAGTAACGTATACATCGTTATTCTTTATGTTTACAGCCATTCTTTCAGGCGGGCTAGTCTGCTCTATTTTTTTCGAACTGTTTGTAGTCTCGTCTATTACGGATATAGAATTGGAGGAGGAAGCTTGGTCATTATTCGTGGAAGTTCCGCTTTGCGTGTGAGCCACATATAGTGTATTGGTATTTGGATTAACTGCTACGTCAAGAGGAAAAGGATCTACCTTAATCGTATTTGTTAACGTATTCGTATCTCCATCAATCACGGATATATCACCAGAGTTTTTATTGGCTACGTAAACTTTGTTATTTGCTGGATTGTATGCCACGGCCGTTGGGTATTCCCCGACCGTAACATTAGTTATCACCTTGTTTGTTGCTCCATTTATTATGGATACACTGTTTGATCCTGCATTTGCCACGTAGACGCCATGATTAGAAGGATTAACAGTTAGGTCTATGGGATTTTTGCCCACAGCGACATTTGCAGAAATCTTATGTTCACCATCTATCACCGATACATAATTTGAAAAATAATTGGATACATATACTCTCTGATTGGAACTATCAACGGTTACCGAGGAAGGATAGGTTCCAACCTGAATAGTTTCGGTTATGCTACTGTTTCCTCCATCAATCACAGACACACTATTTTCGCCGAGGTTAGTCACATATATGTGGTCATTTATCGGGTTGTATGCAACTGCATAGGGAATTCGGCCGACAAGAATTGTAGACTCCACTCTATTTGTTTCCCCGTTTATGACCGATATGCTGTGCGAACCCGAGTTGGCCACGTAAATATTTCCGCTATTATGATTATAACCTATACCTACGGGATTAGCACCTACAGGAATTTGCAAACTACTCCCTTTTGCCGCAACAAAATGATGGTCAATGGTCCAGCTCCCGATCACTACCAGAACCACGATAAATATCAGGGATTTGCTATTCGTATTTATGCAGAATTAGCTCGATTACAGATTTTAAAGAATTCCGCATCAATCTTCAGTGATAGACTTACTTTCTCCCTCAATTCCCTATTCTCTCAAGCCAGTGCATTGATAAAAGAGCATGATGGAGTGATCCAACGGTG
>JAATVR010000010.1 GCA_014523665.1 Nitrososphaerales archaeon TH526 | reverse complement strand
TCATCTCCAGGATTTGCTTCTAATATTTATCATAGCCACAGGCAACAACCAGGTATAAACAAAGGTTGTCATGAGAGTGAAGGCAGGTCTATATAACCAAAGTTTGTTATCTGGATTTCTGATTTTATAGTCTACCCCATAAATCATGGCAGTGAACATTATTCCCCCCAACCACAAAAGGGTAGAGCTTAGCTCGCCTACAAATGGCAACATAAAGACAGCATGAAATACTACATATGGACGAACGAACTTCATCACCGTCATTATGTAGTAGAGCATTGCAATGTAAGCCGGTCTCTTCCAGTAGCTTCCTCCAGTGGTTGAAAGACTTCGGATAAAGCTCTTCTTCCACCTTATCTGCTGCTTTATCAAAGCTTGCATCGTGTTCGGAACCCCTACGTGAACCTTGATACTATAGCTGTATTTGACGTTCCAATAGCCTTGATCATGAGAAGACTCGGGTCCGTCATCTTTATCAGAATATGATGTGGAACCAGATGAATAAGGTGATTTAGAATAGTCATGATAGGCTCTATCAGGATATACTAACGGCTGTCCACCTGAGTATTCATTATGTACTAGTCCTGCACTGTCAGCTGAACTCATGCCACTAGATCCGACTATGCTTACAGGAGGCTGGAGTTTTCTTCGCGGAGTAGTAAGAACATACGCTGTCATTCTCCGATCTGTGCAGAATTTGAAATCCATACCAAGGAACTTGTCATGTGCCCATTCATGGATGAAATCCTGAACGCATTCACGTTTATAGAAGCTAAGTGCCCCTGAGCAACAGGTAACAGAGTCAAATGAGCTCTCCGAACCCTTAAACCCTCTGCAGGCTGCATCAGCGTATACCGCCTGCATCTTTTCATAAACATTACCTTTGGTTGCATTTCGGACAGTTACATGTCCGGTTAACGCGCCCAGTTTCTTATCCGCCATAAAGATCTTGGCTGCGATTTCCACAGCGTCAAGATCCATGTCACAATCACTATCCATAAATACATAAATTTCGCCCCTAGCAATTTGACTTGCAGCTTCAACCGCTCTTTTCTTGCCTACGCTTTTATTAATATGAAGTATGTAAAAATTCTTCAAGTGTGAGTTTTCTCTCTTTATGGAATCAAGGATTTTCGGTGTTTCATCAGTACTTCCATCATTTACAATTATGACCTCTCTGTTTCTATAAGTCTGATAAATGCATGATTCAACACAATTTCTAATATTTTCTTCCTCGTTCTTTACAGGCACAACTATCGAGAAGAATGGAGAATTCTTCTCCAATATAGCTCGATTATCTTGCAATGCCTCTGGTAATTCAAAATTCGGGTCACGGTACCTAAGGTACGAAAAGATCAAAATATTCAGCAGTATAAAACTTGAAAAGAAAGTATAGAGTCCTAGAACAAAGTCCATTACGAAGAGCAAGAGGTATACCTTAAGTACTAGAACTACCGCTACTGCGGCAATGAGGAGACACCTAACAAAAAACATCTTCCTGTTTATCTCCTTTGATTTTTTCAAGTATTCTAAGACGTTGATGTATATCGCCTTCCCGCTTACAATATATCAATGCATACCGTTTAAAAAACGCATGTCTGTCTTTTAATGAACTATCTTATAGCTAAATTGATTATAGGATTTCTATATGACAATCTTATACTTTAATGATAGTACGGCCTTCTTCAACAAGTTTAATTGAATGATTATCATTTTTCTATCTGGGTTGAGTGGGTTGAGTGGTAGATTTCAGGATAAGACCAAGCTTTTGATTATGCTTCTAACAGCGGCCTGGGTTATCAGTGCTATCGTAGCTTTGTACTCTCTTCGCATCGATTTCGTACATTAGAGCTTTGCTGATTGCATTTTTATTCGTCTCAACTCAAAGGTCATGCTCGCCGACGTTCTTCTAGGTCTCAGTTCTGAAGGATTAGCTAAAAAGGGTCACTCCTTGGCTAGAATGTCATGTATACGAGAAAGTGTACAGATTTCCGGGTTTTTACAAATTTGTAGACAACCAATTTATACAGACCCACTTGTATGCAGTCGTTCAGTAGAATTCTTGCTCAACATATTGAACGACCCTATTTGAACGGCATTGTTCAGAACACTTTTCAATAGTTTCCCTAGGGGGATTCGTTCAGGGCGTTCAATTAACGTTCAATTAACTTTTATGTTATAACTTTCATAGGCATAGGCACAGGCGGTATGTCGACATCAATTTTACCATTAAGATTCTTTTCAGTTTATACTTTCCCGGTACCTACGGTTCGGTCTCGAGATCTAACGAATACCTACATTCGACTGGAAATAGATTTTCAATGCAGTAATCTTGATAAAAGCAATATAGTTAGGTTCGTTGAGTATTTTATTGCCCATAGGTGGTTATAAATGCCATTTGATACCAATCTATATATATGAGTTG
The DNA here is from genome assembly GCA_014523665.1 of Nitrososphaerales archaeon TH526. Taxonomy (GTDB): domain Archaea; phylum Thermoproteota; class Nitrososphaeria; order Nitrososphaerales; family Nitrososphaeraceae; genus TH5896. The sequence continues at coordinate 3,978 of JAATVR010000010.1, read as the reverse complement.
AGCTAATTGATTGGTATCAGAAATGTCTTCAGAAAATAAAAAATCAAAAGATAGCACGACAACGAGCACAAATGTATCTATAAATGTATCACAGATAGTTGACGCTGCAAATGAAAACGTCACAAAATTAGTGAACGAGTCCTCAAAGGTCCAACCACAATACGCACAGGCAATTTCTAATTTGCAGCAAGAGTACATAGACGCACTTAGAAATGCCATCCAGAGAACATTTTCAGTTCAAAGGCAATTGTTAGCAAGCAACAGCAATTTCAACAACTTCATAGTTCCAGAAGCAGCAGCACCATATGTTCAAGGCCTGGTAAAACAATCAGATGATATTACAAACAACTTCATTAGCGTGGCAGACATCAACAACCAGCTTACAATTAATGCATTAAATGTAGCGAGAGAGAACGTAAAGAACTTTAGCAGAACAGTCGAAGCCGCTGCTGAATACAACTCTAATATGGCACAATCGTGGATGACATCAATTCCATCGTTTCAGCAGCAATTTACCACAAACAAATATTAGCTGAGAAACAAATCTCTGACGTCCAGAGATACAATATCCTTCTTTTTCCTTATCTTTTCCTCAATACTAAACTGGTTGTTTCAGAAGAACCGTTGTCGGGGGCTTAATAATAATAGTATCAGTAATTTAGATCTACTGCTATCAGCAATGGTAGTAATAGTAAGTTAAGGGTTCCTGTTCTTATTGAACCCTCGATGAAAGCTTGAAATAGATTCATCATGATCACTCGTTAACATTAACAGAGCTTGCATTTGGTGTGCGATTTAGGGGCAAAATACCGATATATCGTCAAAATAATGAGCAAATACACTAACAAAAAATGTACTTTTAATTCCAATTCTAGTTCTGTGACAATAAAAAAGAGTGTGAGAATTATTTACTAGTTATTCCAGACAGTGCATCATTAACTTTGTTCCTGATCTGTTCCAGAAACGGATTTGTAACTGTATTATCCTGTTCTTCGCTCCCAACTGTATTATCATGTTCTTCGCTCCCAACTGTATTATCCTGTTCTTCAGCTGTTGTATCAACATGTTCGACCGAATTTTCAGATGTATCACTGCGTTCTTCAGAAGTTATTGTTTCAAATTCTGTTTCAACTGCACCTGATGCATCGTTATCAATACTAGACCCAGAAGAATCAGTAAACGCATCGTTGCTACCATCATTGTTTGGCGATGTTTGACCGGTGGTTAATTCTTCTAGAGGTATTGTGAAGCTAAAATTCTCGCTAGAATTCAGCATCTGTGCAAAAATCAAATTGTCTTCGTCGATGGATGTGCTTAACATGATCGTGGATAACACCAGAGCTGCCGATAGTGCACTGTATTTTATATGTTGGACGTTAATTAGTTTCTTCACTACACTCGCTTATGGGGACATGTCTTTTTTGGATTGTTTCAGATAAATCTGATTTGTATTATTTAATAAATTTCACTTCTATTTTGGAGATTCTTTGTACTGTATATTGTGTGACTATTTCGACTAAAGGTTTGCATGTTTGGAAATAATGACATATTTCAGCAATTTTTGGCTCGTGTTATGCTTCAATATTTTGAATCTAAATGCCGACCCAAATTGTTTATAGGCATATCTAGTTCATTTTCTAAGACTCACGGCAAGCATTGGGTTCAATTTTACAATTCGACTTCACTACGATTAAATGATATGCATTGACAATTTTCTGCTATTGGCATGGCATCCGTTAGGGAGGATAATCTGATAATCTACTAGCTTGATTAATGAAGTCCCAATATTGTATGTAAAAGTGAGTTAATTAATTCAGAGTTTCTGAATAGACAAATCGAAAACTAAATTAAGGTTCTATGTCGCAGTCTTAAATTTACCTTTCTAATATAGCTCTTACACCATTATTGCAACATTTGTTTGCCTGAGTTTATGGATAGGAATTCGAATCTCGTTGCCAGACTATCAACAACTCAAAAGTTTGTATTTGCGTCAGTACTTAAAGTACAATCTCTATTATTCAATGAGTTATCCACTAGCAGCATTTTATCTATCCTCAGTAAACCTTCCAATCAGTAACCGAGATTAGAAGACCGTTGTGATACTTGTGATTCTGTTGTGATCCCTGAGATGCTACGGATTCAGGTAAGTTGAACAACTCTAAAGACATTACAGAAAATTCCATCCAAAGTTATAGTGATCTTGACAGCGTCATAATACAAGATTTTCATGGGTATTGACAATGGAAGACATGCACAACAAGTAGTCTTGTCGTTCTGCTTATTTCATGCTACTACTAGTATCATCAGTTTAGAATATTCTCACTTACCGTAAACACGTGCAAAGCAATGCTGCCAGCCACAAGAGGCGCAGCATGTTAGTTTCGCTCAATTGTGCGTATTTTACGACGCCGTGGCCGGCTGGACAGGATACTCGCACCCCGCCCGATCACATCAACTGCATTCTATAATTACTCTATTATGCAAAAGAGTCATCGTTTCCGTAATTTGTACAAGATCCTCGTCCTCCACATTTTCTGTAGCCATCGACCAAGGCGGCTACGGCATTACATTCGGGCTTTGCGCTGAGGAGAATGAACTAACATCCTTCTCATCATTAACTGATGTTTCCACAAAAACAACGCCTTTTCTAACACCATTGTTAATTGCAGCGTCATGGGCTGGAGAACTGCATTCGCACCCGAAGCTGAGATTTACTCTGACTATGTCATTAGAATTTCCGGTAACATGATCAATACCAGCAATAATATCTGAGATCATTGACTTGGGTATTGTATTATTGTTTTATTATTGATTTTTATTAAGTATGTAATCCTGCCGCAACCAAGGCATCATAGTCTAAAATGGCCTGTAAGTGTTGGAGTACGGCTTGTAAGAAACACAAATAATAGAGCAGCTACCAATCTTCCGATTCGAATAGGCATCAAAGACTATCTTCAATTATGAGGACAAAAAAAGTGAAAGGATCGATCTATGCACTAATTCCCGCCCTGTTGGGAGGGCTCGAGTACCACTGCGTTCTCTTCGCCCTGCACTTGTGATCCCACATTCTGACATAATACATTCATCGGCATGCCACCATTGCCACACTCATTTACTTGTGCTGTAGACTGACTTTTACTCTTATATCCACCTGCAAATGCGTTATCGGTTGTCGCGAGCGACGCTGCTCCTATAAGCATGGCCGTTAGTAGTGCCAAAGTCACGAGGTGTATGTTACTCATTGTACAACTTCAATAATTGCCGTATTTATCTGAGTTAGGTAATTTCGGCCGCTGATTTAAATCTGATATTTTTTCTGTTAGCTTGAAGTTAGGATTCGAATGAATTAGAAGCGGGTGATCTTACTAAAGTGGAGGGAAGTGACAAACTCATTTAACTATGGCCTGAATAGGCGAGATTAGAAATTTGTTCATATCTGCGGTGTCGCTACGGAGAACTTGTCCAATTTACAATCATGACTAACCGTTAATGACAATATTATCTGAATTAGTTTTCATCCATTCGACGGCTACTCTCACATATGACACCTACCGACTAGGCATAAACGGAAGAGTCATAGTCTTTTCGGGTTCTATACTAACAACTCTATTATCTGATCGCAGATAATCCAAAACCTCTGACTCTTTGTCTGAATTGATTTCAATCGCAAAACCATTTAAAGAATGACTATATTTGTGAGTTATACGTGCTCCTCTCTCCTCCAATGCATTACCGATTTCACGAAGTTCATCAGGTGGGACCTGATCTCCCACTACAATGACGTATCTTCCAAAAGTATTGATGGGATTTTGATCTCCAGATGAAGCCATGGTTACCTGGAAGCCATATTGAGTATTCCCAGAAATAATGATTGATACTGATGAAAATAACATAATCCAATAAGAAATATTAAGAATCGTTGTTTTATGATAACAGTTCTGGAATACCATATTCATGATTAGATCTATTTGTCCCATT
>JAATVR010000820.1 GCA_014523665.1 Nitrososphaerales archaeon TH526 | reverse complement strand
GGGATGAACGGTTGATCTAAGAACCTGTCTTCATCTGCCTGAGGTCCATGATGTCCTTCGTTTGGTATCAGAATTACAGGGTTCTTGATATTATTTCCAAGTATCATCTCATGGGTATTGAAAACTTCATTTGCTATACCTGTTTACATATGGCTGGCCTAGAACGGGAAAGACTACTGTATCTGCGATACCCGCTGCGTTATATTTTCCATTCTTGTCCACATCGCGTAAGAGACCCTATACCTCAATTAATAGCGAAGCTAGATTTGGATATTTCATGTGTCTGGATACATTTCCTGTATGTGTCAATGAAATGAAAGCACTGAATGGACAGGATCCAAAAGCCATTATCATGATAGAGATGTTAAAGTCGGCCATCGAGACGCAGGAGCCTAGGAGTATCATGAATAATACATTAACACATGGCACTATTTATCCAGCATTTAGACAGTTGAACTTCTCGAGCAATGCTCCACCTCCAAGAGACGTAGCGCTCAGGGCTAGATTCATAATCAAGAATTTTACCCAGAAAGATTCACATAATGAAGAGCAGAAGAAGATATTTCATGAATTCATAGGACTGAATGCTCATAAACTAAGGGTATTAGGGAACTTTGCGATTGGCTATCTATGTCAACATCCCGAAGTTTTATTCAAACCAAAAATTGAAGATGTAAATTGGGAAGAAGCTGCTAAAGAGATAATCACCAAGTTCTATGAATTAGCAGGGTTACCAAGACCTAGCGAATGGTTGGACTTGCCACTAACTGACGACGAAGAGGACGAAGACTATGAAACAGATGAGATAAACAACACTGCAGAGATTCTTAGAACATGTTTATTGAACCACTTTAATGAGATCTATAACAGGTATATCCGAAATCTAGGTGATACTGTAACAGATGGTTACGGAAACTCGACAAATGTAATAACTGGCCTCAACCTAAGACAGAGAATAGACTTCTGTATAGATAAGAACCTAACGCCACATTTCAAGAAGAATAGTAATGGCAAACTCATCATATTTCATAGTATTCTCGATGAATTGCAGAGACGGGGTATTGAATCAGATCAGATTAGTTCATTGAAACAGCTTGCGGAGATGCTCGAAATGAAATATGGTCCATTGAGACAGAACAACAAACTGGTTAAGTGTGTGCACGATGACGACTTGACTAAACTGTCTAACTTTTTGGCAGGAGATGATTGCATTGAATAATAACCTATCTATAGCAGCTAGACCGTTACCTTTTGAGCTTGGTAACATATTATCTACTATTGGTAACGATTACGCACGATTTTCGGATATTTTGGACACTGTTACCGTTACCTCATTCTACATATACACACACAAAAATTTTGGAGGCGGGATTAAGTAGACATGGATGAAAATCACGTCATCAATTATCAGCAGAAAAATCCAAACGAGATATTATCAAATTCAGGAAGCACGATCTACAGAATGAGCTGGAGAGGTGACAGATGGGGTTGCAAAAGTTGTTCGAAGACATATGATAAATGGGGTATGATTGACCATCTCTGCAACAAAAATGGTCGTAATTTTACAGAGCCTCCACGTGGCACGACTGGACGTTCTACTACTACAACTGCATTTGCGGTAGTTGACGACAACAAATTCTGTAAAGCCGAAAGAGTAGTGAATACAAAAGATATGACCCAAATCACAGAAATAAGTGAAGAAGCAAAACAAATCATTCAGAGAAATATTGAGGCAAGACAGCAAGACAGCAAGTTTGTCAAGCTGCAACCTGGAGAGAAGAGAGTCTTATCGTTCATTCCGGAAAAAACGGAACAGGTACAGGCTGAATTCAATGGAAAGAAAAGTCTTCATTTCAGGTATGTCGTAATAGAAGACGGTTGCAGCGGAGACCAGGAAAAATATTTCGAAGTCTCAAAAAGATCCTCTGAAGATATAGATGCTCTTCTTTTAGAAGGGCACACACGACTCAGAATAAGTAGATCTGGCTTAGGTAAAGACACACGGTATCTGCCAGTGCCTGTCTAGACACTAAACCAGATCGACCCTTTATTTTTTTCAATAATAATGATGTTAGAGCAAGTTAAATATATCAACTTCGTCTTGTTCTGAAGTGGTCGAAGATGTATTTTGTAAGCTGTCGCTATAATTTATGTCCGAAACAACTACTCAAATAAGTAATCATACAAGGCGTGTTTATGCCTTTAGAAAAGGCAGCCCAACTTGATGAAGGTTGAATTCAACGAAAAAAAAATCTTCGATTCAGGTATACAGTAATTGAAGAAGATAGCATCAAACCTGGACCAAGGAGCCGATCAAAGACCAAATTAATGTCCAAATCAAAGAGCCAATCAGGGAGCCATAAGAAGCAAGTCGCTAAAGTAATGAGGTTTCAGGGCACTAACGAGAAAGAAATGCAAGAGGCTATAAATCTATTAAAATGAGCAGTTGCCAAGTTTGTTCCTTAAGCGAAGATATAATTCGAGCAAACTGTTCAGCCCGGAGAAAATGATTAATCTGATATATCATAAACAACAATATTGATCCTATATTATACAAAAGATGTATGAGTAACCCTCAAGATAGGTCCAAAGATAAGAACAGTATTACCTGCTGCATAAACGATTACAAATCCATAGGATCCAGGTGGTCTAAAAGATAAAATGCAAATACAACTTAAAAATGAAGACTTCTGCGCTTCTGAAGTAGAAAATAGTGATGGATTTCACTATCATCTGGATATGCACAAGACTGCCCACCTAATAGGCTTCTCAAAAAAATACAAAAGAAATGGCAATAGAGTGTATTTGGGTTGATAAAAGCGCTAAGGGTAGATACCAAATTTTGGAGGAGGGGCAAGAGGAAAAAATAAAGATAATTCCTGCAGAATTTGTCTGCGCTAAATATATTCTCACTGGGTGCTATTTTGATAGATTTGAAAATTGGAAAAATAAAACACGTACAAATAAGTCAGAGGCTAATGAACAAGAATTACGAGAATTACAATTTGAAACAGGCTCACATCTAATCCGCTTGGCGAAGCTACTGATTCATGATATGGCAAACATTGACCACATTGCTGAAACTACAGATAATAAACTAAGTCTTACAATTCGTAATAATGCTGACCGTAATAATAAATTCATACCTGATTTGATGAAAGATGACGATGAGTGGCTATATCTTAAATTTAATAGCAATAGTTATTATTCTGACAAAAAAGATGACTTACAAGATAATGATAATGTATTATATTATATGGCTTTTCACAAGACTCTTAAGCATGTAGTATTCTCGAGGGCCACAGGACCCGAATTCAAATTCAAAACAGCTATGGTACATCATCTATATATTAGCGAAGACGATGGACTTGGAAGATATAAAGTTCAAATAAAAGATGGTGAAATATTAAAACAATTCTTTGTTCCTGCAGAATATGTCGCTGGCTGCTATGACAGATTCATAGGATTATTCGATGATTTCAAAAAGTTACAGGGTACATCAGATGTCTATTCCAAACAGACAATTTGGTGTGTATTACAAGATGACAAAATCCACCTAATAAATCATATTCTAGGTGATTTAAAAAGCGATCTTAAACAAGACATCGATAAAAGTCTAGATCATCCTGTGATGTTATTAGCGTCCTCGATAAGAAAACACGGCAAGAAATAACTGGCATATCCGCTCAGAACAGATCATATCAAGTGGGGATAACACGGTTTTTCAATTTCCGTAAATACGAGAATAAATAAATGTTTAAAGGAAGCGCGACTTGTTATATTGGTGGTAGATATGTTAGTTCGGATCCTGAGGTATGTAATAGAAAACTCGGTAAATTGGGCCCTCAAGCGAGTGGATGAGTTATGCTGCAAATGCTGTATGCATGTGATAAATAATTAATATAGACGATAAGAACATTTATTTGAGTGCCAAATGAGTCTCAATTCTTATATCTTACAACAAGAGGATGGAAGACAGGCAAACAGCCTAGAAATTTGGTTTGTTGGATATCGGCAAAGGTATTATGTAATGTCAGAACGTAGGTACAAAGCACACTGGGTCCAAAATATTCTACACAATCAAAAGATCAAATTCTCTATAAATAATATTATATCTGAGGGTAATGCGCGAATAATTAGTAAAGACAACGCTCCAGAATTGGCTAGTGAAGTTCAAAAGTTAATGAAGACAAAGTACGACTGGAATGAAGGCTTAATTATTGAGTTAACAACATCAAGCTGATCATAAATTGATTACGCAATGGTCTTCGCATAACTCTTCAATAGTGAATTATAACATGATTCTGCAAATTTCAATAGATTTTTTCCATCTATGTTAACACCAAGATAACTTTCGATGTCGAGAGGAGAACTGGACAATAGGTTTAATCCATGGATTAGCTTTGAGTGTTTT
>JAATVR010000819.1 GCA_014523665.1 Nitrososphaerales archaeon TH526 | reverse complement strand
ATGGAAAGCAGTATACGCAGATTACTGAGCGGTATTCCGATGGGCATGACGGACGATGCGCCATTGGAGTGGTCATGTCTTATTATGGTTGGGATGGCAAAGAAGATTCCAGAGCTTCAAAAAAATTATTGAGCGGCTTTATTGCATTGACCCATGCGGGAGTGAGCAAAGATTTAGTCATTCAACTTAACGACTCTGGCATGTCTTTTAATGATATAGCAGATTATTTGGATCAACTGAATGAGTTAACTTCCAATGACCTGATAGAATATTAGTCTAAACTCATAGTTAAGAAATTGGCAGCAAGACTAAGTTCAATTAAATTTGATTATTATGTCACCATGTGTCTCTATTCGGTAAAAATATATCTTAGTTTTTTTATTTGTGTTCATCCAAGTCGTCATAAAAATTTCTTTCATTGAATAGACTGCATCTTTAACATAAGATAACTGTCTCGTGCTCGGCTAATTCTGTATTTTCTTTAATCTCGCCCCATATTCTTTATAGCTTTTTTATCCCATTCCCAACAGATTCAGTATTTCTTTAACTAGGCCATTTCTTTCTTGGCAATCTTATTCATCTTATTATAAATGGCTTATAGTGCCTCAGCAATGACTTTTGTATTCCTCTCTTGTTTGAAGCCGAACTAGTTTCCAATTCTCGCTATATACTCACCATTCTTCGTCGTATGCAAATATCTAATCGTTAGGATAGCGCTTTTACCGTACATACAAGAGTGGGTTCGTATGGAGCAAATATTTTTATTCTAACGTTTCCTCTACCAATGGTTTTATTGGAAGTTGATCTTTCCGTATCCTCAATCTAGTAAATATGTCAGCTGAATGTTCGTTCTCCCTTTCATTTTCTACAGTTATTCTTAACTCTTGTGTTAGTGTATCTTTACCTTCTCTTGCGCCAATTAATATTATTTGTGCGTCCTGATAGTCTATGAATTTTAGGTTTCTTGATAGGGGTACAAAATTCTTATTATCATTAAAATCTTTGAGAACTGATTCTGGATATTTCGGAGTGTCCTCTGTTGTTGGCAAATATTTTTCTCTTTTTGGTATCTTTGGATTAATCACTGTAACAATGTAACTTGCTTCTTTTTCTATCCCTAAATCTTTTTGTGCCTCTCCTAACTCTTTAGGTAATTCTAACACGAAAGCTAATTCTGTATGATTATTGGAATGATTGATTATTGCATATTTTCCCTCTCCAACTGGTCTTGCCATATTCCCTTCTCTAAATTCTTTAGATAATAATTCATTTGTTAGTTGTGTAGGGTTGTCAAAAATGCCTCCTACCCTCGCCCAATATCTTTCTAAACTTCTAGCTTCCGTATCTCTTATTTCAGGGATTTTTTGCCGATTACTAATAGTCTATAGAGATCTTATTCTTTGATTCGGGTGCAAGAACCATAAAGAATCTTCTTACATCTTCAATGCTTTCAACTTTCTCAGACCTAACTTTAGGGCGATAAAAGAAAAAGATATCACCTTGTTCTAGTAACGTGCTTTGTGCAGAATGAGCTAAAGATTTTGAAACCGTATTCTTCTTTTCCATACACAGGCATACTCGACAATATTTATAAGACGTATACGACTTGGAGGAGAGAGGGGGGAGCGTCCATCATATGTTAACATATTTTTTTCGTATGACTCGTAACTGTTGGACAATCTTAAAATCCTAAATAGAAATTATTTATATCAATAGCTGTATAGAGCTAAGATGTCAGTGTTAATTTTCAATATGCTATTATTAGTGATTTTATTTGGAATAAATCCTACAATAGCAAATGCTCTATATATGATTGATATTGAGCCGGGCAGTAATACAAGCTTCGGAGGATTATCGACAGAATTAACAAATATTGCAGAAGCAAATAAGACTAATTTAATCAGAAATGATACAAATGATAACGGTACAGATTTTGGTGGACTATCTCCCAGATCTGTAAATATTACTAAATGAATCCTCTTCAATTATCATTACCTATTCAAACGTTTAGCAAACTGTTTGATATTAATGAAATCCAAACCGCTTTCTCAATACGACGCGAGTTAGATTATCGCTGCATTGGGTCTTGAGGTAAGCTTAAAATGATAGAATAATGTCATGCAAATGAGCATGTATCAATTTTGGCCGATCCAACAAATGATCGCTATTCTCAAGGTTGGACACGTTGATACACTCCACGAATGTAAGACATGGGTTCGAGTCCCACTCCCGGCGCCATAAGTTAAGACAAAACAATAGAATACGAAAATCACACTTTTGTAATGACAAACATTCTCAAAATGATTTACTAGATATTACCGTGTAGGGTAAAATAGTCGCTAGCTGAAAAGAAAATCAAAAAAAGTTGGTTTGGACTTATAACGGGTGTTGTTGTGCTTAGCCGTCGAATGTTTGATCTGCTGCTGTGGTTACTACGGTCTAATCGCCCTGAATCTGTGAAGCAGTGTTTTGACATCCGACATCCGACGTTATATGGCATGTATCCTTTAAAGACATTTATAATAAGATGAGTTAATATTCTTGAAGAAATGTCTAAAATGAAGAAAGGTGTAGAGCATACTGGACATGATGTAAAGAAAGGCGCTGAATATGCTGGACATGATGTAAAGAAAGGCGCAAAGTCTGTATTTAATAAAATGAAAAAAGCGTTATAATGACCTAAACGAGCATAAATGAAAGGTTACCTTTCAGCGCGAGGGATGCTGATAGTGATGAAGAGAATCAAGGTTTACTGACATATCGAGCCTAATTTGGACGACTCATAATTACTCGATGATATCGAGGAATAAATAATCCCATGATCACTAATTGTAGATAATCAATTCGGCTAATTATCTGTGGAAATTGATTATCGACACGAATTAATGATCTAGATGAATCCAGTTAGCAATGTAAAAAAGTGCTAGATTTCAATATCATACACAAATTCAGTGGTATTAGAATGGAATGTAAATAGGAAGTACAGTGAATTATCTTTTTGGTCATTTCGTACCGCTTCAACCATGACGTAGTATCATGTTGTATTTCAACAACTATTTTTAAAGAATTGACTTTTAACCTGATATTGAACATTTTGCTCATTCATCATTAGACTTGCATCAATAACCAACTCAAGGATTGTGTGGGTTAGGCTATCGAACGACACCTGGATGCTCTTCCACATACTAAAGCCAACTTTTCGGGATATTCTAGATTATTCTAAAACTAGAAAAGATAATTTGGAAAGATCGTAAAGGTTTATCTTTCTTGTCTATAGTTCGAATAATTATACACAAGTTCTGGGATGCCTTGTCTCAATACAACACAAGTTTTGTAAATGAAATATAAGAACTAAATAGATTTCCAAAGAGTTCTTGCAGAAATGGCTTGACTAACTTTGTTAGACGCTTAAATGCATACTAAAAAAATTTAGTGGCCGCAGCCGCAACCGCCGCCTGCTCCATGTTCTTGATGACTATGACTTTGTTCTGAACATGACGGACATGTAGTGGTTTCTGTTTCAGCCATAAACATCGTACCACAAGTGGCACATTTCAATTTTTGAAGACCTTGCATACTAAGCTGCAATCTGCAGCATCCCTAT
>JAATVR010000818.1 GCA_014523665.1 Nitrososphaerales archaeon TH526 | reverse complement strand
CTTGAGGAGGAAAATAAGATGTTGAAAAACATGGTGGAAAAAATTATTACTGCAGGGGCCAACGTTGTCATATGTCAAAAGGGTATCGATGACATAGCACAACATTATCTGGCAAGGGCTAATGTCATGGCAGTTCGAAGGGTCAAAGAAAGTGATATGACAAAGCTCGCCAAAGCCACAGGTGCGAGAATCATTAGCAACCTTGAAGACCTTTCAAGTAAAGACCTTGGTGCCGCAGATTTGGTAGAAGAGCGGAAAGTGGAGACAGACAAGTGGGTCTTTATAGAAGGATGCAAGAATCCAAAAGCAGTCACGATACTTATACGAGGAGGTTCACAAAGAGTTGTAGATGAAGCTGATAGATCATTGCATGATGCATTAAGTGTCACTAAGGACGTATTAGAAAAGCCATCCATAGTTGCTGGAGGTGGAGCACCAGAAGCGTACGTAGCTGGAAAATTGCGCGATTGGGTGGGCACTCTTTCTGGTAGAGAACAGCTTGCTGCTGAGAAGTTTGCAGAAGCATTGGAAGTCATTCCTCTTACTTTAGGTCAAAATGCAGGCATGGACCCAATCGATGTGCTGACGGACTTGAGGGCAAGACAATCAAAGGGCTCAAAATGGACCGGGATAGATGTTAGGGGTGCAAGAATTGCAGATATTTCCAAGTTGGACATAGTTGAACCTGTTGTCGTAAAGGAGCAAATAATCAAGTCGGCTACAGAGGCGGCATCGATGATCTTGCGTATAGATGATGTTATAGCAGCTAGCAAGTCGGCTGGAGGTCCTCCTGGTGGCGGCATGCCTCCGGGTGGCATGGGCGGCATGGGCGGCATGGGCGACATGTGACCACTCGTCGGCCAGAACGTCGACCTCTACAAAGAGGTATTTGATATCTTTATGTTGTTCTTCTCTCCAAACATAAGGAGTATTGCAATAACGTACGAAAGAGCTATTGAATTTGCAGTTCCTTCTCGATTATGTCTCTTATAGAGGAACCAGTTTCCTGCAATTCAAGTAATTTTGTTAGATAATCTTCCCAAGAAATTTCTCCTAGTGCTCTCTTCCAAAAATTATACCCTGAAACTAATTTGTCGAACGATTTACAATGATAATCACAATATTTGTCATGAGTTGCTCTAGCACAAATCAAACAAGAAGCTGTGGGACTAGCCATGTCTTGATAGTTCTGAATTGATAAGGGAACGAAAGTTGGTGGTTAAGTGATATTAGAGTGTCATTCAATCACTTGGCCCAGTGTGAGTGGAACTCTTAGAGGCTCTGATATGGGAGATTCTTTTGACGGATCAGTAACTGTGACCACAGCTGTAACATTCTTTAATGCATCGTCATTAAAAGTCGTTGCAAGCTGAATTGTACCCGTCTCATTTGCAGTTATAGGCGCTGGAAAAGAGGATGTTCTGATCAAAGTTTCGTTTGTAGCGTAAACCTCCATTATCGCATTTATTGGCTTGCCAATTACCTCTGGATTTGATACATTATAATCAACAAAAAGCTTTACTTGATTCCCAGGATCGACAGTCAAAGGGATGTAGTGAGCCGCGGCAATTTTTAGGGAGATGCTGTTAGTATCAAGACCTGTTGTCAGATTGGTCGTCAATTCTGTAGCCTGCTGTTGGGCTGGTTGGTTCGGAGTGGTTTGGTTCTGTTGTTGAATTTCAATTTCAGGGAGGTCAGTGCCAGGTAAAATTGTCACTTGTGCGTAGACTGGGATAGTAACCAACAGTATTGTAATCAAAAAAAGCAAAGCTGCTGACAGTCTTGTTAAATTCGAGGCCATGAATTGATTCTGATATCAATCAGATATATATTCTATATTCAACATTTTTTGATGGATTTGTCATTGTTAAGAAATCATACTACTTCAACGTCGTGAGGGAGGCTTTCTACATACCCAGCTGAAGTGATTTTTATGAACTTTGCATTCTTTTGCATTTCTACAATTGTCTTTGCACCACAGTAGCTAAGCCCAGAACGAAGACCCCCAACCAACTGCCTAATAATGTCGACCACGCTCCCTTTGTAACTTACCATTGCTTCTACTCCTTCGGGCACGTAGTCATTCAGATCGTCGGATTCGATTACCTGTGACCCCTCTTCACGGTACTTTCTACCCAATGATGCATAAAAGGAAGCCATTCCTCTGTACATCTTAAATTTCTTGCCGTTCTTCACGAGTGTCTTGCCAGGACTTTCATCTGTGCCGCCAAAGAGACTTCCAACCATAACAGAAGACGCTCCAGCAGCAAGGGCCTTGGTGGCATCACCAGATGTTCTTATTCCTCCATCAGAGATAATCGGAATATCATAATCTTTTGTTACTTCGGCACTGTCGATGACCGCGGTGACCTGAGGTACTCCTGAGCCTGTAATGACTCGTGTAATGCATATGGATCCAGAACCAACGCCGACCTTCACGGCATCTACTCCAGCTCTAATGAGATCCTTCGATCCCTTTCCTGTTGCAACATTTCCTGCGATAAGTTCACAATTTGGAAATGCCTTCTTTATCATTTTTACCGCATTTATTGCATTGTCGCTATGTCCGTGTGCAATATCAACCACAATCACATCAGCCCCAGCCTCTAGCAATGTCTCAGTTCTTTCAAGAAAATCACCCTTGACGCCTACGGCTGCGCCTACAAGTAATCTCCCTTTCTTATCTTTAGAAGCGTACGGATACTGCTCCATCTTGAGAATGTCTTTACTTGTAATTAGTCCTACTATATGATATTTCTTATCAACTACCGGTAGCTTTTCTATTCTATGTTTATGAAGAATTTCCTTAGCTTCGTCTATGGTGATTCCTTTTTGGGCCGTAATTACATCTCTGCTCATTGAATGAGACACTTTTTTCGTTGGGTTACTCTCAAAGGTTATGTCTCGTCTGGTGATGATCCCCATTAATTTGTGACCATTATCTTCAACGAGCAAACCTGATACCCCATAGGTTGTCATCAGCTTTCTTACATCTACTACATTCATGTCCTGGCCAACGGTATATGGTTGCTCAATCATGACTGATTCGGATCTCTTAACCCTCAATACTTCATCAACCTGATCTGCAATAGTCATAAATCTGTGTATGATCCCTATCCCACCTTCGCGCGCTAAAGCAATAGCCATTCCTGACTCGGTGATCGTATCCATATTTGCGCTAATCAAGGGAATGTTAAGGAAAATATTTCGTGATAGCCTTGTCCTCAAATTAGTTTGACTCCGAGAGATGATGTGTGATCTAGTTGGAACGATAAGAACGTCATCAAAAGTTAATCCCTCTGTAATCTCCAAATAATACCTTAATTACGTGTTCAACAGAGGGATTATAAGTTTTGCCTTAAATTCTTGAACTAATTGAAGGTTAGACAAGGGTTCAAAATTGGTTGAGCGGTGTTACGGAGGGTAACCTCTTTAATCAATAATGGCTCACAGAGTTCCAACCTTTCAGGGGTCACTAGAACCAGTGTTGAGATCTGAAATACCAACAGATTAAAATAATATTTCACCAAGAATTTGATGTTGCAGAGGCTTTATCTTTGAAAGGCACAAAATACAACATTGCTATATTTGACACATTCAAGACTCGGAAGGATAAGTTTACTGGAGAAGCGAAAAGGCAAAGAGGAATTATCGCCCATCTTGCCTCTGAACAAAGCCCGGAGTTGCGTACAAGAACTTCAATTGCTCACGTGATTGCGAAAAAGCATGGAATATTGTGGCAGAACATTTATTCAGGAATTTTTCGAGACCTTGACGAGGTCCTCATTCCTTCAGGCGTAGTAAAGGAAGGAGGCAGGTTACCATTAAGGCGTGGACCTAGAGCCTTGCAGTTGGAAGGAGTACCATTCTATGAATTAACTGATGCAGGATTGTTAGTGGCATCATCCATTGAAGAGCTTGGGAAAGAACACAGAACCAAGTCTTTGGAAGCATTTATTGGCGCACTAAAGCCTGTGAACAGGGAAGAAAAGATCCTTTATGATGGTATACTTCTCTTGATGATCATTGCCCCTCATTTCGTATCAAAAATTATCAACGAATACATTCATTCGTATAGTATTGGTGTAGTGGATAGCATTACACCTATGAATGTGAACAACTTTAAATCGGTCATTTCTGACCACATTGGAGTCGAGAGGGAGTTACTCGATGCATTTATAAATTCAAATAAAGATCAGCAGAATCTCATTATGGATTTTATGCGGATTCTTACTTAATTTAGCGAAGGTCTTTTATGGTTTTCATCAAAATATGCAATTTTCTGATCTTATTTAGGATTTGAACGGATAGCATTGTCTTTTTCAGAGAATCCAATCTATAGGTCTCATGAATCAGAGCGAGTCAAAAGTCACTTTAGATAGCAAAAGCAGGTCAGCGAAAAATTCCACGAAATACGAAATCTTGTAAAGGCATGAAAGAAGAGTCTGAACCTCTGATTTCCAGGGACGGTTTCAGGGGACGAATCAATCTTTATTAAATAAAACATATTAATATCAACAGGATACTGGTCCTCTGTCCTTGGTGCATATAAAAAAACTAGAGGTCTATGGTTTCAAGTCGTTTGGTTTTAAGAATTCCGTCTTAACATTTGATAAAGGGCTTATAGCAGTCACTGGCCCAAATGGTTCAGGAAAGAGTAACATTCTTGACGCGATAATGTTTGCTCTTGGAGAGAATAGTCCAAGGGTACTTAGAGTAGATAGATTTCAGTCACTTTTCCATGACAGTCAGAATACCCATCATAAGATGATCCACGTAAGCCTCACCTTTGACAATCACGATCGAGGAATCCCTATCGATTCGGACAATGTCACGTTGACACGAGATATGGAAGGCCAAACAGGAGAAAGTGAGTACTATCTCAATGGAAAAAAAGTTACTAAAGGGACTATAGTTGAGCTTTTGGAGATCGTAATTGCTACTTCGAATAAGTTGAATATCGTCCAACAGGGTATGATAACTAGAATTTCTGAACTCAATTCTGATGAACGGAGAAGAATTATTGAAGATATAATTGGTTTATCCTACTTTGATGAGAAGAAAACTGAAGCACTAAAGCAGCTTGATGAATCAGATAGACGGTTAGAAGTTGCCTTCGCGCGGATCGATGAAGTTAGAAAGAGAATTGATGAACTTGAAATTGAAAGAAATGAACAAATGAAATTTCTGAGTATCGAAAATGAAATCAAAAGATATCGAGCCATCAGGATTTCAAACGTTATCGTGTCAACTCGATCAAAGACTGAATCAATAGAAAACCGCTTAAACAGTTCAAGCTCTCGTTCTTCATCATTAGAAGATGAGATTAGAAAATTGAATGCCCAAATCGAAGATATCGAGCAGGAAAGAGCTAAATATATGAAAGAGTTGGATATTACAAATAAGGATAAGGCATTAGTAGAAGGGAAATTATCAATTATCGTCTACGAATCAGAAAGGAACCGAGCAGTTCTGAAAGAAGCGGAACAGCGAATCATAAATATTGAGAGGAGGTTGAAATCAATCGAACTTGAGAAAGTAACTCTCGAAGATAAGCTGTCTGGTTCACAACTGGAATTTGAAAAGATTGAGCATAGCATACAATTAAAGAGATCCGATATGAGTGACCTCACGTCTGAATTAAATACTATAAATGGAAAAATTGACAAGATAGCATCCACAGAAGGTGTGTATCATACAAAAAAGGTTAACATTGATGGGAGATCAAATGTTTTACTTCGAATCCAGAGTCATTTCGAAGCAGTTCTCGCCAGATTAGAGGAGAGAAGGGCACAAATACAGAGAGCTACGGAAAGTGCTAACGCAGTGGTCTTGTCGCAAAGAAATCAAATTTCTAAGTTCAATATTCTAAATCATTTGCAAAATAATGACCTCCAAATATATTTACAACACCTTCAATCTTGTAACAATTCTGCAGGGAGGCTTTTGGATATAAAGAAACGTGTTGAGCAAGACCTCTCTACTTCTTCACGACTTGTGGTTACTGCGCAACACGCTGTATCTCATAGGTACGACGATATTACCCAGGTCATGAGAAATCCAAATACAGAGTACTTTGCTATTACGAGTTTGTTAGAAGCCTCCGAGTCCCTAGGAATAGTGGGATTAGTGCAAGACTTAATAAAGTTCGAAAGAGTCTATGAGAGGGCTATTCTTGCTGCTGCATCGGATTGGATGAGGGCAATTGTAGTATCCGACATAAAATCTATGATTTCTCTTCTTAGGTATTCGATGGACAAAAAGTTACCTCGAGTTAGAATAATTCCTCTCGACATATTGAATTATAATACCAGAAAATCTGAAATAGATAGACTTTATGGAATCGACTCTATTGGCATATTGGGAAGTTTAGACAGATTCGTGAGCTCTGGGTACTCTCAACTAGTGACGTTCCTATTTCGAGACATAGTACTTGTTCGTACATCATCGACTGGTTACGAGGTAGCAAGGAGAGGATTCAAATCTGTATCCTTGTCAGGCATATCATTTGAACCAAGTGGCGTACAACTATCGATTGATTTCGGATCGAAGATCTTTGACATAAGCAAGACCTCTCTAACTACGGAGATTGTAAGAAAATTAGAGTCTTCTACTAAACATCTCAATTCATTCGTACAAATGAGAAAATCAAACTTAGAAGGACTTACAAACGATGTGTCAAAATTAGAAAAATTGGAATTTAGGGCCGAAACAAACATCACAAGTTTACGTGAAAGAATTTCTTCCATAGAGGAGTCCATCTCTGGCATGAAAGATTTGTTAAGGACACGAATCGATGAAGCCGTAACAATTCGAGAAGAGTGGGAAAATACTGATCATGTGCAATTGAAGTTTGAGGCTCGTCTATCTCAGTCCAAATCCCTAATGAGTAAATTAATGTTGCTGTCAGAAAGGATAGACAAGTTGTATGGGAGTGACGAATTTGCAAGCTTGCAAAGTGAAAAAAACAATATCTTGAGGACTATCGAGAAAACCGATTTGGAACTCAGGGAGAAGATTACTGAATCCACTCCGATGAGATCACTGGTGCAACTCATTCTACAAAAGATTAAAGAACTCTCTGAAGAGGAGAAACAACTTCTAAATGAATTGCAACAAAAGCGTACCGAATCAGTTGAAATGGGAAAGAACCTAAGTATAGTGGATTCTGAAATTTTGACGCTTAGACAGAAGGAACAGAACATTATTGATTCAACTGGGAAATCTTATGGAGTAGTATCTGACTACGAACAGAAAATAAAGATGATTCGAGAAAATGAACGCAAATTGTCTAGGGAATATTCTACCCTAGACCGCGATATTGCCATCTATAAAAGAGATATCGAACAGCTGGGTCTTAAATATGAAGAGCTAACTGCGGAGCTTAGGTCATTAAATTATGAGGAAATGCCACAAGACCTAAATGTAGACATAATATTGGAGAATTTGAATGCGGAGTATGATTCTATAAGGACTAGGGTTAACTTACGTGCGAAGGACGTATATTCTGAAATAATTGGAGGCTATCGGAGTATGTCTGAACGAAGAAATGAATTGGAGGTCGAACGTAACTCGATTGTTGAGTTCATAGAGGAGATTGCTAAAGAAAAAAGCCAAGTATTTGATAATGCATTTTCCAAGGTGGATCAGAACATCAGACAGACATTTACCGAAGTGAGTGGTGGTGGATCAGCTTGGCTTGAAATTGAAAACCCAGCTGAAGAAACAAGTGGTATTATGTTAGTAGTACAATTTCCTGACAAACCTAGGCGCGAATCGACATCGCTTTCTGGGGGAGAAAAAACTATGGCCGCAACTATATTTTTATTAGCATTACAATCACTAAAGCCCTCTCCCTTTTATCTAATGGATGAAGTCGATGCTCATCTGGATGCGCAGAACACGGAAAGATTACTGAGTGTTCTCTTAAGACGATCTATAGACAACCAGATCATCATGGTCACTCTGAAAGATTCTACCGTGGCCAGAGCAAGTCTAGTTTATGGCGTCTATCCTAAAGATGGTGTTTCCTATGTTGTAAAATATAATTACGGCAAAAAGCTAAGTCCAAGCCTACAGTCCAATCCGTGACTCTAACACTAATATCGGTCACAACAACCCCCTAATTCGTACATGAATCAGTCATACAAAAAACACGAGACAAAATGGTCGCTGCTACTACCAAATTGATTAGCTTTACGTTGATTGTTAAGACTTGGCTCTTTTTTGCATTTATCCATTGAATAAAGACATCTAAAATAAAAATTACAACCCCCACTAAATATTTTCTCCCCTTCACGTATACGAATAGATCTTGTTTTTTGCAAGTTCGTAGGATTTGGTTCAGATACTGCATCGATAAGAGCTTGAGTATACGGATGAAGAGGATTAAGTAAAACAGTATCAACTGCACCCATCTCCACTACCTTCCCAGCGTACATGATAGCAATCTTGTCTCCGATATATCTGGAAGTGCTGAGATCATGTGTGATATATATGTATGATATTCTGAATTTGTCCTTGAGATCCTTCATTAGCTCCAATATACCTGCTCGGACCGATACATCTAGCATCGAGACAGGTTCGTCGGCAATTATAACTGCCGGTCTCAAAACTAGGGCTCTTGCTAGAGCGACTCGTTGTCGCTGACCACCGGAAAGAGAGTATGGATAACTATTAGATAGCTCAACTACAGGTTCAAGTTTAACATCCTCCAATGCCTTGTATACCTTTTCTTGCCGCTCCCTTCTTGAGCTGCCCTTTTCATGGATAGTAATTGGCTCCATTATGATATCAAGGATTTTCATTCTAGGATCGAGTGACGTATACGCATCCTGGTGTACCATTTGGACACTTCTCCTAAACTCCCTAAGATCCGTATCCTTCTTTTCTGTGATGTCGTTACCTTTGAATTTTATTCGTCCTTCATCTGGTTGTATTGCTCGCAAAAGCAGTCTCGCAAGTGTCGATTTTCCTGAACCTGATTCACCTGCAATAACGTAAACCTGACCCTCCTCTAATCTCAGTGAAATGCCGTCAACTGCCTTCACGAGAGAAACAGAGCCTGATCTCATTGTGCTCATTAGACCCTTTGATATGTGAAAGTATTTTTTCAGGTTTTCAGCTCTGAGTATTTCTTGCAAGAATATAGAATAAGCATATTTTTGCATATATACACTTTCTTCCCAATTTGTCATGTAATTCATGAAATAGCTAAATCAGTCCGCAAAATCCATGTAGAGAACTTATCTGAATCACTTAAATGAGAACACCCAAGCATTATTATGAAAAAAGCTATCAGTTCCGAGTCACAAAAACGCGATAATCAAATACCTGTCACATACCTTAATCGTGATGAATTCTATTTCTATTTCAAGTTAAAAGAATGATCCATGAGTATTTGGGGGAATGCAAATACTTAGATAAGATCCTGCCTAACATGTTGGTAGGAGAATATCGCATCAAATACCAGTACGATTAAGACCCTCGAGGCAATTACTGGGACAATAAATGTAAATGCAGTAAAAATGAGGAATTCATTCATTAAGATAGTATTTCATTTTTTAATAGTATCCTAATGCGAAGATGGGTTAAAGAATAGGCCTATAAATACAGTCTAATTATTTAAGCACTTGTATTATCTGTATTATCCCTAAAACGAAATCGAAAATAAATATAGTCGTATTTGGCAACGAAGTCATCTGATTGTCATTTTAATCTGAACAGGTCATTAACGCTCTTTAATTTCTTGATCTTCGTTACTATGACCACACACGCAATCGAAATTGCAAGAACAAACGCAGCGAGAGGGCCAAATTCTGGAACAACGTGTGTGCCTGTGATCTCTATTTGCTCGGATCCGTTACCGAATTCTATACGCAATACCCTTGCTTGAGTGTTGTTCATGATTTCATCATATGGCACAAACTGTCCATCAATGAACACGGCATAAACATCGTCCGCATTCGATTGCATTTTGGAGTCTATAACATGTCTTGGAAGCTCGATGGTTAATACCCCGTCTGACACTGCCGAGATGGCAGCAGCCAGTGTCATATTATCTCTTTGGACCCACATTTCATTCAATTGGTTATCACCACTGATATGATATCTGATCTGATACGATGCGTTTCCTATCTGCAAGTCTTTGGTACTAGTAAGCTCGGGAGTAGCATTTTTGTTCAGTTGAGAGATCGTCTGATTCTGTTGTCCGTATACAATATAAGAAGAACTTGATATAAACACGAAAAAGGCTAATAATACGAAGTTGGTTAGGAGAAGATGACGTTGTCGTAATATTCGGGCTATAGCCGCACCAATTGCAGACAAATTTCTCAGGTTTAGTTGAAGATAATGGCTTTAAAGTTTTGGTTCTTGGTGTTTCATCTCATTTTCGAAGTAGTCAGGTCCATTAGTTCATTTCCTCTAATGTGTAATGCTCGTTTATATTTTCTCAGGTTACATCTAAATAGGCAGGCCCGTCGTATTGGAATAAGGTCATAGGAATTGGACGTTGCTGCAGGAATTAAGTTCCGAGAATTGAGTTTAACTGATAGACTTGATCAGATTAAGAAAAATGCTTCTCTTGAGGACAGGGACATCCTATTTCTCAAGGATTCAGCGCAGAGTTTAGGTTTTGATAATGTGAATAGAATGATAGAAAATGCGATAGGAGTATTTCATGTCCCAATGGGAATTGCGACAAACTTTTTGATTAATGATATAGACTATCTCATTCCTATGGCAATAGAAGAGCCGTCCGTGATTGCCGCTACAAGCAAAGCAGCAAAAATAGCAAGGCTCACCGGTGGATTTCACGCTGAAGCAGATGATCCCCTAATGATTGGTCAAATTCAAGTCATTCCAGATGATAAACCTCATGAGGCAATTTCAAGAAAAATTCTCGATAAGAAAGACGAATTGTATAGGGTTGCCAGTTCCAGAGCTAGATCGTCAAAAGTGGAAGAAATACAAGTCAGAGCCGTCCAAGACGAGAGCCAGCTAGGCATGGGCACCATGATTATTGTTGAACTTATAATCAACACTCATGATGCCATGGGTGCCAACGTCGTGAATACGATGTGCGAAGCGGTCGGACAAGCCATTGAGAGTATTACTGGTTGCAGGACTATACTGAAGATCCTTTCAAACTATTCCGTGCGAAGATTAGTTAGATGCCGAGCCACCTTCTCGAGAAATCAATTAGGCGGAGACAACATCGTGGAACGAATCTTGTATGCATATGCTCTTGCCTATTCAGATGTCTACAGAGCTGTCACTCACAACAAAGGCATTATGAACGGGATTGATGCTGTTGCTCTGGCGACTGGGCAGGACTACCGTGCTATTGAGGCTGCGGCCCACGCTTATGCGAGTAGAGGAGGTCGCTACAGGTCATTGTCAAAGTGGTGGAGAGATGAAAATGGCAATCTTGTTGGCGAATTGGAAATTCCTATGGCGGTAGGGATTGTGGGCGGAGTGACAAAGGTACATCAGATGGCTGCAACAAGTTTGAAGATTCTAAAAGTCAATTCTTCCCAAGAACTTGCGATTGTGATCGCATCTGTAGGTCTGGCCCAGAATTTTGCAGCTTTACTCGCCTTGGCTTCTGATGGGATCCAGAAAGGGCATATGAAACTACATTCAAGAAATATTGCTTTTATGGCGGGGGCAAGAGGCAATATGATAGACATTATATCAGAGCACCTTGTCAAGGAAGACGAAGTAAATCTATCTAGAGCAAAGGAATTGCTGGTTAAATTCAGCCAAAATGGTCAGATCAATGATTAGATATATACAAAGGATCAGGCAACTCTCAAGCACTCAGCCATGTCGATAGTTAAGTTTGCAATTCCAAAAGGCAGTATTGAAGAGGCAACATTTAGAGTACTCGAACAAGCATGGCAGACTGTTAGTGGTCATGGTCGAACATATCGCATCAAGCTCAGTGATCCGGAGATCGAGGTGAAAATACTCCGACCTCAGGAAATTCCTACCTATGTTCAGGAAGGTTTCTATGATGTTGGAATAACCGGTAAGGATTGGGTCAGGGAAGCCAATGCATATGTTTCTCATTTACTTGATTTGGAATACGGGCATGTTAACCAGGTTATCGCAGTACCTGAATTTTTTCCGGTCAATAATTTATCGGATTTGATCACAGAATTCGCAGAGAAGAAAAAGACATTGAGGATCTCTTCAGAATATCTTACGACAACTTCTTCACATATAAAGTCTAATAGTGCATACACTAAGTATTTCGGCGATTCTGATCCCCTGATCATTACCCCATGGTTGCGAGTAGGAACTAACAAAAATGTGCAGATATTCCTTTCTTTTGGTGCGACAGAAGCTAAACCACCAGAAGATGTTGATGCGATCTTTGATATTACTGAAACAGGAACGACCATGATGCAAAACAATCTTAAAATTATCGATAAAGTGATGGAGTCTTCTGCAATATTAATTGCGAACAAGACGTCACTAATGAACATGAGTAAAAGAGAAAAGATTGCAGATATGCTCGCTCTATTGAAGGGAGTAGTTGAAGCGAGAAAAAAAGTTCACATTTTTATGAATGTTAAAGAAGAAAATATTAGTTCCATTCTTGAAAGTCTTCCCGCTCTCAAGAGACCCACGATAAGCAATCTAAGTGAAAGTGGATGGTATAGTATTAGTACGATAATAGATAAAAACGAATTTATCAAAATCCTTCCATTATTACGGAAGAGAGCACAAGGTCTTGTAGTAAGTGAACCAAGGCAGATTCTCCAACTTGACGAGATTAATTTAGACGGCTATTTGTAAAATAATTGAAGACGATGAATTAGTTCGTTAGCTATACTGCATAACGCAGACAATTTGATGCCCAAGTCATACCCTTAATTCCATTTACGAAATCTTTCTTAAGATACCATTCTATTCTGTTGCCACCAATTCGTGTTAATCCATACGAATGGATTATATTTTTATGATTAGAATCAAGATCAATGGGCAAAAATCTCGATGACTGATGCCTTCATGTGTATGAATTGTGACGGTGATGATTTCAAAACCTACAGACAGTATGTTGTCAATATACGGTTTTCGAATATAAAAAGATGATGTGCTAAATGGACGTCCTTACTCATGCCGCTGCAATACCGATAACAAAGCGGATACCATCAGTAGATAAGAAGATAAGCAGGTATGTCGGGCAACGACAAGAGACAAGATATGCCGTATTAGTGAACGATATGTTAAATGACTTTGTTCATGGGAAACTAAGATCAAATAGAGCCTTTCACATCATCCCAAAATTAAGAGCATTGTGAGATGCCGCACGGGAGAGAGCCATCCCAATTTTTTATTGTAACGATGAACACGAGATTTCCGATCCTGAACTTAGATTATGGGGTCCTCATGCCATAAAATTTACACCGGGGTCCAAGGTGATTCACGAACTTGAACCAACTGCAACTGATTTTATAGTTCCAAAAAGAAGGTAAGGTTCATTTGTCAATACTAATCTCAGTAAGCTGTTAAGTAGCGTATATGAGAGGCAAGGAGCTAACACTTTGATTATAACCGGAATACACACACATTTGTGTTAAGCATACAGCTTATGGTGGATTTATCATAGGATTCAACCTGATCATCCCTGAAGATGCTGTCACTGCATTCACAGTAGAAAACCATAGGTCAGGCCTACGGTACATAAAGGAGAACTACGGCGCGACGATAAAGTGGACCTCACAGATAGTCAAAGAGCTAAAGTCACACTGACTTAATACCATATGTACATATTTGGTCGAGAGCATGTGGTTAGTAAAGGAACTCTATAACGAAGATGAAGGGCTACTGCACGAAATTGTGAGAAAGGCAATAATTCTGCAGTTAGTAATACAACCGATTCAGCCCAACTTTTTAACAACATAGTTAATACAGACTTAGAGGATATGACTCCTCGTAAGAATATACGAATGTACCCAACTATATTTCAGTCTACACTTTAGAATGGCTGCAAAGTTGCATTATTATACCATAGAGAAGAGAAAACCAATTTAATAGATACTGTACAAAAGCTAAAACTAAGAATTCATGATAAATCATTTTTATTTGACAGTCTAGTTCTAAGCTATGAATAGCAGAATCTATCACTCGCTTTTGAAAGGCCTAAAATCTATCACCCCAGAGATGTCCATTACGTCCAATTCGTTAGCCATTTCATGAGCTTCTGTAGTTTCATCGTCTTCGTTCATGCATCTATTATAGAAATTGCATTTGGGGCATCTCAAATTCCTCTTGGCCTCAGGAAGCCTAGGTAAGATAGACACGTCGGAATGTTCAAGCGCCTTCCTGAAGAGATTTTTTCTTCTTACCATTTCGTTCTTAAATATTTCTCTAACAATGTCATCCTTTGGGAGATGAACACTCCAACTTTCTATGGATGGCCCTCTCCCATCATGAGGTTGAATAAAATAATCCCCCTTTGAATCGCTCTTTATCCACCTCAGTTCTTTCATGTTATATCTGATGGAAATGATTCCTCGTTCGACGCTCGTGATTACAAGATAATATAACAATTGTCTCAGATATGATTTGAACTTTTCATCAGTCATATTCAGTCTACTGAAGTTCAACGTGTCTTTGAGTTCTACAACTGAATCGTTAGACATTATATCCGGATGCGCGAGTATCCCATCGAATTCTAGATTCGCTTGGGAAACGCCCATATTTGCTAGCTGGGTTATGACAAATTCGCTAGACTCCCCTCTGATGAAATGATATATAGATTCATCTGATATGGTATCAATTTCGGGGAATCTACGCGAATAATATTGTTTTCTTATACATGATGAAGGGATAATATCTGAAACATGTACTTCATCTTCAGAACGCCTTTTCTGGTCGTATCTGGATCTGAGGTTTAGTTTGAGTAGATTAGCGAAATGGTCATCTCTTCTGACTGTTACAGTCATGTCTAAACAAGATGAGATTTGGATCCGCGTACAAAAAAATCCTCAAAGTGATCGTCTTTACAAGACTTAGAAAATCGTTGTCTTTTAACTTGAACTGAACTGTTCATAATACTATTTCGATAAT
>JAATVR010000817.1 GCA_014523665.1 Nitrososphaerales archaeon TH526 | reverse complement strand
CGGCCGTCCAACCCCGCTTCCTCACAGGTTGACTTATACTTGTATTATTGCATTTTCTCCGAGATTTATCCCTCTGGTTCTTCAAGTTCCTTTAATGCTGCATCTATAACTTTAGCAATATGAGAATATACTGCTGCTACTGATTCATCTCCCTTTCTGAGACATTCATCAGCTAAAATCATCTCTATTAAAATACTCTGACAGAGCTTTGTATTGTCCAGTTAGCGGGAATTAATGAGCATGATTTGCGTCTTGTTCTTAAAAGACTGAACAATAAAACCTAACTAGAATATCTCTAGCTGTGATACATACCTAACACTTACTCCGAATCAGACAGCAATCCAGATTGTCTATCTGAAGTTATTTACTGAAATCAAAACCTGCTGATCCAATAGGAAACACAAAAATTCAGAACAAAATCCAAGACCGTACCAGAAATCATTGAAAGTCAAGATACTCTGGATTAACTCTGAGAGAGAGGAATTGAATTGGACGAAAGAGGATCAAGATGACACGTAATCTTGGTACCAAGAGAAGCTAATAAAGACGACAAACATCAATTCTATAATTTTATATTAGTAACATTGCTTCCTCGTTCTGAGAAATGCTTCAAAGAACGATAATTGTCTTTAGTATTGCTATCTTCTTCGTTATATGGATATCAATAGTTAATTCTCCTCCTGAAATTCATTCAACTTCGATTACGGGATTTGAAAAGCCGGTCGGAGTTTGGGGTCCATTTTCTAATAATGATCATAATCTCGAACAGCTAAAAGGAGTCAATCAGAGTAGAGCGATATCTGATATTATTAAGCAGGGATTTGATGAATACTATTTCGTTATGAGTGATTTTGAAGATCCTAAATTAATTGATTCAACGGAGTCATTATTACAGTCCGCTGAAAACCTTGATCAGGGCCTAAAAATAATAATTGTAGTGCTTCCACCATCTGAAGGAGGTCCTCATGGAAATTATGATTGGAAAGGTTGGATTGAATATTTCAATTCTCTCAAGCAGAAACATCCCCGCTCCTTTGAGGGATTTACTATCGATGATTTCAATTGGATTAGCACAAGAAATGATACAAAATTTGAGAATAACATTGATTTCATGGAATATTCAAATCTATTAGATGCTCTCCAACACAAGAGCGAAGAGGTAAAATTCTTTCCTACAGTGTACTTTGAAGGCAAAAAGACAGATGTTGTCGTAAACGAATTTTTAAATTATGTGGGTGGTATTATCGCAGTAAGTGGCTGCTATTATAATGTGTCTGCATTAGAACCACAATTACATCTTTTTGGAGAACTCTTTGATAACAAACCGATCAAATATGTTGTATATCCTACGATAACTCACAACTATACCAGACAATACTACAGCCCTCCCTCTGATCGTCTTGTAATCTCAACATTATCAATCGCATCTCGGACTGCCGATGGTATATTAGTGTGGCATAAAATAGATAGCCCTGTAATACAAGAATACTTGAAGAATATCGATAATAATAAAGTATACATATCTAAGATGAATCGTATGAAAGAAATACAAATTGGAGAGGAAGTTGCAGGTGGGGCTACAAATGGTAGGATGCATATTAATAATACCGAGACAGAAAAGAACTGCCTAGAATGGTATGAAAAGTATTTACGTGCATACAATTACTGGTCAAGTTTAGATTCTTCTCAAAAGGAAGATGACACGTCGAAGGAAAAGTTGTTAAGTTTTATAAATTAGCAGAAAGATCATTGTTTTAGATTAACCTGACTACCAGATATTTACTATTTGTAAAACTGCTAATCATAATCTCAGATATTCTTTAGACAGCTTGTTAATCTTTCTATCAGTTTTATTTTTTATTCTTTTTATCGAAACTTCAGTATCCCATTTCTCAGTATAGGACCTGGTGACATCTTCAATTCTGTTGGCGGAAAATGCTATGACATGCTCATATTCTTTTTTCCAATTCTGTTCATAATAATGAGGATGGTTGAAAGAAATTGGGTATTCTAAGGTTGAATCTATATGTATCCATTTTGATAGAAAGTAAGTCTCATTCCAGCAATGATCTAGATAATCATGTACAATCCTGGTTGGAAATGACAATGAATTTAAAATAGCTCCAAAAAGCATCGACCATTCGCTGCATCTTCCTATTCGAGTATCTGCTATCCTTTTAATTTCACCAAATCGCGGAAAAACATATTTTGAACCGCATTTCATACATTCATGGATCTCGGTAGCTTTTATTTTCCATGAATTACCTGGTAAAAGTTGGAGTTTTGTTTGTATATTGCATTTATTGCATTGCAAATTCTTAGGCATCCATTTCATAAATTCGTTTTTAAACCATTGAAGTATGACTCTGAAAGACTGATCTTCTTGATAGTTATGGCTATCAAAATGCAACAGCACGGTCTGTGGGATCATATGATTTACATATGTAAGAATTTCATTGTCATTATACTGCTTTGATACCTCCTTGTATAACGTTAGGTTCATATATGTAAACTTCCCCCTATCAACAAGCAATTTTATTCTAGGACACCCGCATTAATTCAATGTATTAAAACACATACGTAGAAATAAGGTTTTAGTTTGTGTAGACTAGACCGAATTGCAGAAAATTGGGTTCAATGAGTCTCTGTCCCAGTCAGAATTTCAAGACAATAATGCAGATAACAGCAATATGAACTTAATAGCCAAACTAGAGGAAATTATCTCAACTAGCGATGTAGCTATGCAGCGATCAAATATATCAACCAACTTTCATCAGAATGAAAGTGAATTGTATCATTATCCTCCCCAAGTTAAGCCATCATCTAGAAAAATTATTTTTAATACTAAAGACTTGTTTTAGGTGGGTAGTTTCCTTATAGTTGCCGTTATCTGAACATATTCAATTGTCCATATTATAATGTGATAACGGTGTCCTAAGTTCGAATCCATCTTCTTAAGTAACATGACTCAATTAATGCTGAAAACTTAACCAATCCAACTACTATTACTTTCAACCTTTCTTTTCAACCCGCCTTGACTTTGAACACTCTCATAACACATATTCCTATCACTAATAACATAGACCTGCTATTATCAATATCTACCTGCTCTCGTTTGTTAAATAGTTTGATCATATATGATACTAGAACAACTGATCGAATGTGATCAGATAACGGTTGAATAATCTCAGTCTCCACCTCGTAAATGTAGATTACAAGTAATTATAGTTATTACGGTAGTACCGCCAGTGGTACGGCATAATGACATCATTGTTGTTGTCAGTGCTTGTGATTATGAACGTACTAAACATAATGAACTTGAAGGACTGTTAAGAAAGTCAACTATGATTATAGAACATAACTATGATTAAGATTGCAGTGGCTATCAAGACAAGAATGGTGAATTTTCTAACATTATGGCTCTTAATATCTAAATGTCACACCACTACCTGATCGGCTTTCCTTATTAGACTTTACTAACGATTAATGACATAAAGAGGATGATTTAGATTTAGATAACCCCGCAGGAAAGATCTGTAATTGTGAACCAGTCCTTCTTCTGGTTTATGACTCAGATGTAACTGACGCATTTACACTTGAAACAACCAATTTTCCTTCTTATTCAATAAGGGTGATGGTCCCGTTGGCGGCGAGATTCAGTAATGTTGCAAAGGTCTGACCGTTATCTGCACTAATTCTAGCTACTGGTTCATCGCTTGTTGAATTTATTTGCCACCAGGTTACAACCACATTCTCTGCACCTGCCGAAACTTGGACATCTTGTAATGATGAATCGGTGGTGTTGCTTAGAGTTATTTTGTCGTTAAAAGTTCCTCCGGCATCATTAGAAGACCTAAAAATTACCTCGTCACTACCAGTCTTATTAGTTACCCACGCGAAATAGATATTCTCACCGGATACAGCAACTGAGACTTTGCGCTGCGGTCCCTGTACTGCAATCGTGTCAAAGCTCAGTTGAGGCATTAATTGAGATATTAGAAGTGCTGTTATCGTAGTTATTCCAAGAGCGATCATTATCATTATTATAGTTGTAGTTGTAGTTGTAGTTGTAGTTGTTTCTGCAGCTAGATGTTTATTCATCTATCACTATACCACCGATCGATATAAAGGCCTATCAACATCAACAAATATCTATTATGAAATGGATTAGTCATCTGTGAATCTTTCGCAGCTTTCCCTAGTATTTCCAACAGAGGCACAACCGTCGATGAATCCCTTATAATACTCATCACTATGTCCGTCGACCGTACATCCACCGAATTCGCCCGGTACAGGATCAAACATAAGATCTCTTCCATTATTTTCTCCGTCATTATAACACCAGTTAAACTGTATGCGTTCTGGCTCCTTTTCCCGTCCATTCACTCCTGTCTTACACTCATTGCTGTATTCATCACATACTTTGAACATTTCTCCTTCAGCTATTTGATGTGTTTCGAATAAAATGCCCCTTGGAAATGGGCCGTCTGACCCAGAACACACAAGCTCATGATTATTCTCATCGAATAGACAGAATAATCCCTTATCGTACGGAAAAGCATCCATTTCAATCCTAAGTTGTGCTTTGGTTTCTTGAAATTCACATATAATCAATCATAGAATTTATGACTGTTAATATGATTACATATGATATTACTAAGAAAATAGTCTTTTTATCGTTACTAATGCTAAGCATTATATTTGTCATCATGAATTCTTTTCGACATAACTAATCCAAACGCATAGATTGGGTAATCGTGGGTGTTGAACCATCACAATATTAACTAAAAGAGACAAGGAAACATATAAACCATCAGCTGAAATAGAATGCTCCATAGTCAACCAGTCTACAATACAAGTAAATGATGATGAACCATTATTAATCGAAGCTGAAAGGCTTTATAAAAAGATGCTTGAAAATATCACAAATAAGGTAGTTACCAATTTGAGTGACAATATATCAGCCACGAATCAGTTTAGCTTATCAGCTACTTGAAGCTCCTTGATTGTGCCAGCCCTTTAACAAGGAAATTGATAATATGATGAAAATAACTCAAAGCATTATAGCTAAGGACATTCTAGGAATTTATCCTAAGTTGACGAAGTAATCATATCATTAAAGCATGCGCAGAACAAGCCAAACCTTCAAATTTACATAGTGTAGCATCTTTATTCATTTTTAAATTAAAGATCGAATCTTTCAATTAGCCCAATAACATAAGATCTACATTCATGACTATCTAACTCCTCAATGAATGGATATCTGTTGTTATTACGAGTACCTTCGCATATTTCCACACATGTGCTAGTGGCACTATCATGATCCTGGATACAATCAATCATATCATTCTGTACTTCGTTAGCTTTGAGGTCTTCAATATGACCAAGTTGTGTGTATGAAATATAGACTGTAAGTACAACAATTACCATCATAATTAATATTGCTACCTTACCCCCTGTTTTCAATCGCCAGTTAACCTCCTATCTAACTAATGGCTGCCGGGGAGATTATAATCTCTTTCTTTTCAACTAATATCAGACGTTGTACAGTCACTCGTCTGTATGCTAAAATAGAAGAGCTAGGGACTAGGCAGTAGTCACAGATTATATCTATTTATTACTTCATTTACGTAAGGTTTACAGTCTTCAATATTTAACTGATAGCCGGGTATCTATCATCTTCTAACGTACCCTGGCATATTTTAGTACATGGCGCACCACTGCCATAAGCATCTATACAATCAATCATATCCTCCCGAATAGCTCTAGCTCTGGTAGATTCAATCTGCCAAGTGTATGCGAATAATGCTATAATACCCAGAGCCACAATGATAACTACAAAAATACCGATTTTACTCCGTGTTTTAATAATTACTCCATTCTTGACCTTATTGAGTCATCAGTTATCCTTTCTGTCACCATTGGTTTATCATCATAATGCAATGTATTATAGATCACTGGTATATTGTTTGCGTTGCTTCAAACCATACCCTCAAACAAGATAGCATATCGCTAGCGGTACACTCCAGAAGGTGGTCTTTATACTATTAGAATAGCAGTGATGATTCTATTACCATTATCAGTTAAGCTTGTATTCTCGATATCTACATACAT
Organism: Nitrososphaerales archaeon TH526; assembly: GCA_014523665.1. Lineage (GTDB taxonomy): Archaea > Thermoproteota > Nitrososphaeria > Nitrososphaerales > Nitrososphaeraceae > TH5896. Next base: position 752 of record JAATVR010000817.1, on the reverse strand, counting down.
ACTATTAGCTACAGCTGTTACAATCTTTTTTTGGATATTCTTCAGTTTGTTTGACCAGCTCATCTTCTTTGAACCAATTTGGAACTTTTATCTGCCAGAAGATGGGATCACAGGAATTATCGTGACTACAAGAGTTTCGAATTTGATAGGAATGTTAATTAGCATGGACATTTTTGCAATGAGACACTTCAGGTTGAAGATTAGCAGGAAGTTGTTATTTTCTGAATCATCATTGAACGTCATATCAGATGTGTGTAGCAGTTGATACCTGTAGGATTTCTTTTGATATCTACGTTCTATAGTATAGGTATCATTACTCCTAATCTACCAACAGTTTGTCAAATTTCATTAAGGATTATCTATATCGAGACTCTAATTTTTGTAGTATACTACATACAAAGATGATTATGCACAGTTGTGTTATGGTTTACAAGAATCGCAATATGACGACCGATCAGAAATATCAGAAAAAATCAGACATCTGAATGAAAGAGGTTGAAGAACCCTTCATCTTCAAATATTAGACTATGAATATAGATGCATTCAGCAACAACCTCCAAAATAGGGCTTTGTAATGTCGATAAAAATATATTTTAATCTATTCTAATTCCGCTCTGATACGTCTTGCTAACGCATCTGTAGTGATTGGTTTCTTGATGAAGCATCCTATACTCTTAAGAGGATGCACTTCTCTTGCAGCGTCCATATTAATCTCTCCAGAAGTCATAAAGCACACTTTGACGTTGATATCT
>JAATVR010000122.1 GCA_014523665.1 Nitrososphaerales archaeon TH526 | reverse complement strand
TTTCTACTCCCAATTAGTAACTATCATCTTCGTTAATTCTGTGCGCAAGGTTTTTTTAAAGTTGAACAAAATCATGATTGACGAGCTAGATACCTTGATGGAATTAAAAAGAATAAACTTTCATCTAAAGATTATGATCGTCACAAACTCAAATATTTGAAAAACCGAAATTGGGATTTCATCAATCTTGAACAATTGGTAATTAATTATGATTAGGTTGAGAAAGGCTAAACCCGGTTCTGATCATGATCGTGAATACTCTTTTGCTCATAGAGTCTGACAAACAAGTTATCGTTTGTTTGATTTCGAAGTCTCACAACCAATGCCTTGTCAATCTGTTCATTTGAAGTCCTTTCCGTTCGCATTACATTTTTACACTTTTCTAAAAATATCGCTGGCTAGCATATACGGGTTGTGTATAAATTCTATTATACATTATATATGAAATATTAACCTATATAATCAATATAGCATACTTTCATATTTGCCTAATAACGAGAGATTGGTACGATCGACTAAAAAATACTATATGAGGTGCGAAACCCAAAGTAATGCTAATGGAATACATACCCCTCCCATCTCGATGCTCTCCGAAATATCCGTCTCTAGGTTCAAACCATGGAAGGCATTATATCAAGATCTAGGTTACAATTACTTGAGTCATTTCTTGCTTTCAAAAGATGCTATTGTCTTCAACTTTCACCTCGATGTCATTGGGTTCTAATTGTATACTATACTCCACTGAGATACCCAACGACAAGATTAAGGATTTTTTTGCTTCTTCGAATAAGAATTTTGGAAACTTAAACAAGTCATTACATCTAAGATCAATATGGAAAATGTTTCCGTCGTATACTACTTGATGTATAGTTGCACGACTCTTTTCAATTGCGGCAATAAAGTTGAGACACGAAGATATCTTTTCTATCGATCTTCTGTTTTGTGGCGTGTGAAGAATTGACTTGTACTTCGCGAATAGGCGATTGGAAGTCTTTTGCTTCTTTGAGTATATTATGGAAAGGCATAGTACTAGCAGCTCGCCGTGGCTTAAATTCTTATATTCCTCGTCTATCAAGGCATAGAATAAGCTATTTGGACTGAGGATACTATGAAATTGACTGCCCCGTGGGATAGCTTCAATTAAGATTTGATGTTCTCGCTCCTTTAATAGTCCTGCTGATAGCAACGTCTCTAGGAAATCGTGGTAACGACTTGGTGGTGGTATGCGCTTGCAACCATTCTTGACAATGTGCTCGACTTGAGAACGCAGAATTGGTTGGATGTTATCTGATGATGAATATCCTGAGTCGTTAATGAAGGAAAGGACTAAGCCTTCTCTCAATCCTTCAGTGCTTACTACGACAGAATCATACCCAAGTTTTCTCATAAGTGAGGATATGACGTAACATCCAGGTACAACTGTATCTGCCCTGCTACTTCCTATGGATACGATTTCAGTGATTTCAGATATTGACATGCCAGATAGTTTTTCTGTTATTTCATCGATGTGTTCAATTTTCATTTTATAATTGTTAATCTTATCCAAAGGGTAGTTGTTTAGATCTTGATCGAACTGTGCTATCGTTCGAAGGGTCCCGCCCACTCCTACGAGGGTGACATCTGGGCTAAATACGAACTGTTTCCTGTCTGGGAGTGATTTTAGAATATGCTGTTCGAGCTTCATGAGAAGCTTCCGAGCGTACTTTTTTTCCAATTCTCCTTTTTTCTGATTCAACATCCTAGTCATTCGTAGTGCCCCTAATGGGAGTGAGAGGTGGTTAGTAATCTTGAAATCCTGGGAATATACAATTTCCAAGCTCCCTCCACCTAGGTCGAAAAAAAGTGCGTCCGGGATACAGGTGGAATGGAGAGCTCCACACCATGAATAATACGATTCTTCCTTATGTGAAAGTATCCTAAATGAGAATCCTGTCTTGTCATAAATATCTGAAATAAATCTATTCCTATTCTTTGCCTCTCGTACGGCGCTCGTTGCCACCGCGAGGACATTTTTTACATCATCACATACTAATATATCTCGAAAGAGACTTAGGCTTTCAATTGTATCTCTAATTGCTACATCACTAAGATTTCCTCTTTCTGTCAGTCCTCTTCCTATTTTTATCTTGATGCTTCTTCTGTCGTATGCCCTAAATGTCCCATCAGAGTTCACTTTATAGCAAACTAGTTTGACGGAATTATACCCTAAATCTATAACAGAGAGCTTCATTTCTTGCCCACAAGAAATTTAGAAAATATATAATGTAGTAGACGTTGCAAGTCTCTAAATCTCCAAATAGTTGTTCAAAAGGGCTATCACCGTCGCATTAGTCTGGGACTCAATAACCATCGTAGCTCGGCAGTCATTTTGGGAAAATTCGACAAAATCCTAAGCTTCGCGAAGCCTCCTTTCTTAAGTACAAGGTTTCCACTTGGAATTCCAAACACAATTTCGCTTATGAACGAACTAAGAAATGGCTCGTGGCCCACCAAGAGAATTGTGGAATCTTCCTTAAGATTGGAAAGTTTCTCAACAAGAGCTTGTTTTGCCGCTTCCGGTTTAAGTTCATCCCAATCTTCCAAATTGTTTGTAGTCTTGAATATTTTGGACACAATAAATGCGGTCTGATGTGCCCTTTTTAGAGGACTAGAGATAATAAGACTAAATTTGATGTTTAGCTTATTCAGAAAATATGAAATCTCTTCTATCTCTTTTTTACCTGATATGGTTAGAGGTCGATCTGCATCAGAGGCAGATGGGCCAGATTGAACGTTCTTGACTGCTTCCCCGTGTCGCATCACATACAGTTCCAATGTTGACCTATTTAGTCGTCATACTATATATTATATTTTTTATTTGTTAGATCTTAAATAGGTGTGGAAACATTCTTCGTCACATATTTGGTTATCACGAGCCAAATCCTTACAAGTATTTCCCTGCAGTAACTCCCTAAAGGCGAATGTATCAAGGGAGATTGGGTGAAAATTGTTTTGTTGAAATTCTTACAGCATTAAACATTCAATATAGCACTACAGGATCTATATGATATTTGTGGGTCGGTTTGTTATATATTACCTCCTGATGGTAACATTCCATTTTTTGACATGAATTTAATGCAAATACTTACTATCCCAACTCAAAGACAGCATTTTGTTTAGGATGATTCCAATATCCATGTATCCGGATCAGAGTGGCTCCTTTGTTATACAAACTATGGTAGCGATGATTTTTGGCTTTTAGTCTAGATCATTGATATTTCTATTCCCATTGACCCTAAAAGTATTAACAGTTTTATTATCTCCGTTCTCACATCCTTTGAATATTTTGAACATACCAGGTCCTACTAAGACATTTGCACTAGATTTTGATTCGGTCTTGGCAGACACGATGGTTATTTGGGTAAAGGAATACAACGAAAGGCATCACACAAGTATCACCAAGAACGATATCCTAGCATGGGATATTTCCAAAATTTTACCTATCACTCCTGAAGAGATTTCGAAATTATTTAACTATGTATGGGAATATCGGTGGGAAGAGATTCCACCTTGCGATTCCAATCAAAATAAAACCATAGAAATCATACATGATAGCGGTTTTAGGATTTCAATACTTACCAGAAGAGAGAGACCGACCGTAACCTATGTGGCAAGATGGCTTGATCATCACGATATTTTTTCAGACGACTTAATATTTGTGTATGATGCGATGCCTAAATCCGAGTACCCTTTTGATTTCATTCTGGATGACTCCCCCATCAATCTCATAGATATAACTGCACCAAAAATAGGAATTGTATTTGACCAGCCATGGAACAAGGAATTTCAATGGCCATTGAGGATAAAGTCACTCCATGATGCTGCTGCCATAGTAATGGGAGAAGAGTAAAGGCCTCAGAATTCCAAGTATAGCTGAACAATCCACTTTTAGATGTAATCGTCTTTTGCTCAAAAGATCTCTGGTAACAATTTCAGGATATTTCAATTTATTTCCATCTGGATGGTACTGAAAATGTGTTCCGTATTTGCAGATGTACCAGTGTCGGGAGAGTGGTCCCAAATAAGGCCAATTGGTAAAATACATAAAAAACTGATAGGTCAGAATTGTTAGATTTGTACAATCATCGATTAAATAGCTCAAGTCATCGCTGATCTCGACTGCTCAGGAAGTGTTGCTGAGCCTGGAACTCTTGTTCAAGTCTATTACACCTCGAATGGTCTGGTTCATTGCTGCTTCTGCAATATCGCTTGCATGCTCAGCTGTTCTCCGGATATCTTCTAATATTAGCTTGATGTTGAGACTTCTTGATCCGGACGAAGATGATTCACTATTGTCAATGAATGAAAGCACTTCATTCTCAATTAGCCGCATGCCATTAGCCTTGTCTACGATGCTATCTGCGAGTGAATAATCTCTGCGTAAAAAAGCCTCCACTGAATCTGTAATTAGGCCAAGAGATCTCTTACTCATATTATCGATGTGCTGCAGGCTATCCTTGTCAATCTTTTCCTTTATTGCGACACATTTATCGGCAATCCCGGAGGCATGATCTGCAATACGTTCAATGCTTTTTACGGCGACCCTATAGCTCAAACAATCAGAAGGTTTTCTTAGCCCAATCTCCTGTAGAATCCTCTCATTTTGTGTCGCTATTACAAGATTTCGTAATATGTAGAGACTAAATCTATCTACTTCATCATCTGATTTTATGACTGCTTCTGCCAATTCATGGTTTAATTCAGCCAACGAAAGCATGGCATCCCTATGCATCGCTCCTGCAATTAGAAACATCCGTCTGACAGCAGTATTTATTGAGAGCTCAGGCAAGCTCAGGAGCACTTGAATAGTGATCATCTCGGATGCATCGGCGATTATTTCCGTGCCTACCAAATTTCTTCGTACTACTTCCCTGACAGCGTCCCTTTGTGACGGCAATATCCTTCCAGTCTTTGATTTCAGATTAATAATGTTATAGCCTGCCAAGTACATGGACACCACTTTTCGTTTGATTGTGTTAGACGATTCAGTGTTAAGCACTGCCGAGTTAGCCTCATCGATTGTACTCGGACCTCTGACGGCACTTGGAATTATCGAAAGATAGTTATTTGCTTCACGTACTATAGTTACGGGATCACCGGCCTTGAGACGCATTTCACTCATCCACCTCTTCGGCAATGAAAGAATGTAAGTAGATCTACCTGTAAACTGTATCTTGCGTATTTCATTATTTTCAGGAATTGAACTCAATAAAATTCAGTTAGTATAAGAAGATAAAACATATTACGATAATTGATCATATAGATACCCCTTATCTATATAGTCTAGATATGTAAATCATAAATTACAATGTACTACTAAAATGCAGTACTTAAATTGCAGCATTGAAGTCTTAAGGATTCATTTGGACACGTTTAGGGTTCGATTTTCCCGTTATTATGTATGATATCGAATCCGCAATATAGCATGCATGGTCGGCTATTCTTTCAAGAAATCTCAAAACATGAAGTGCAGAAATGACGCATCTTGGATCCGCATAAATATTCTGTGACTCTTTCTTGGCTGTGACAATTTCTCGCAAATAATCCCGATAGATAAGATCAACAGTATCGTCCATTTCATATAATTTATCTGAAGCTTGCTTGTCCTTAAAATCCAATGCATTCACACTAAGCGCGATCATCTCGGAAGTTACCTTTGCAGCTTCCGTGACGATTGATTTATCGCATTCAGAAATTGAACCCATCATATCCAAAACTTCTACAATTTCATAACCGTATCCTCCAAATCGTGAGAGCACGTATGATACCTCTAGACATGACCTAATGTATCTTAGATCAGTTGCAACAGGTTGGTATCTGGCTATAAGCTCAAATGCCAAGTCAGATACCTCTTCTTGGAGCATTCGAAGCTTCTCCGCCCATTCAAACATCTCTCTTTTTTTTACTTCGCCTTTTGTGTAGGACTCTAATACTGTAAATACGCAGGTCACTGATATCTTGGACATTTCACCAAGAATATTACGGGTTCTTTCTATGCCCAGGTCAAGCAATCGGGTCAATCTAGTTTGACCTGCAACGCAATACTAATTCTAGGTAAAGTCGGTGAGTGTCTAGTCCTCAGAGGGACACTATCCAAACTTGCCGCTAACAAAATTCTCAGTAAGCTCTTGTTTAGGATATTGAAAAATCTGCTTGGTAAATCCATATTCGATCAGCTGTCCAAGATACATAAACGCTGCACGATCAGCAACTCGGGCGGCCTGTTGCATATTATGGGTCACTATAATGATAGTCAGATCCTTCTTTAGCTCGTGCACCAAATCTTCGATCTTGGAGGAAGCAATTGGATCTAGAGCTGAGGTAGGCTCGTCCATCAATAGTATCTCAGGTTGCATAGCCAATGCCCTTGCAATACAAAGGCGCTGTTGCTGGCCTCCTGAAAGGCCCATACCAGGCTTGTCCAACTCATTCTTAACTTCTTCCCAAAGGCCAGCGCCTTGCAAACTCTCCTCAACTATTTCTTTAATAAGCTTCTTGTCTTTGATTCCGTTCAATCTTAATCCCGCTGCTACGTTGTCAAATATGCTCATAGTGGGGAAAGGGTTCGGTTTCTGAAAGACCATTCCGATCCTTCTCTTTATTACGACAGGGTCAATGGACTTGTCATAGATGTCGATGCCATCCAGTATTACCTGGCCCTTCGCCTTTGCTCCTGGCGTCATTTCATGCATTCGGTTCAGGCATCTTATAAGAGTAGTCTTGCCACATCCTGAAGGCCCCATAAAGGCGGTGGCAGAATTCTCCTCAATCTCCATATTTATATTTTTTAAAGCCTGTTTCATTCCGAACCATGCATTTATCCCTTTGATAGAAACCTTTGACCTACGTTGAGGCTCCTGAATACTTTTTGCCGCTTCGACCGCAGAGCTAGTAATCTCATCGGCTGACAAATTGTCTCCTATGGGTTTTGCGTTTTCTGAAATGCGATTGCTAATCTCCTTGGCTGGCAAATAAAATATCTTCCGAGATACGTAAATTAAATGCTTGTCTATATAAATAATATAGAGTATATAGCGAAAATCTAGCCAGCGGTAAACAATAACCAGAATGTAGTATGACATGAGGCTCCTTTAGATTACCAATAATAGATCAAAAAGAATTCAGAATTCTGAGCTTTTTTCACGTTCGTGAACTGCTCTTAAATTTCGGCCTTTACCGCAAATCCTCTTCGTTGTGCTAATAGTCTTAAGGCCACACTCAGAACCAACACCATCATGATAAGAAAAAGTGCCGCACCCCACGCTTGTGTTTGCGCACTTTCATAAGGTTGAGAAGAGAGACGCCAGATTCTTAGGGGTAGGGCGTCTACTGGCGAGTTAAAGCCCGTAAAAAACAAGCTGGTGCCTAGAATTGTCATAATTAGTGGTGCTGTTTCTCCAGCAATTCTAGCTATTGAAAGTACAACTCCCGTCAGGATCCCGCTGATTGCAGACTTGAGCGTAATGAAAATAGTAATCTTCCACTTTGGAATGCCGAGCGCATGTCCTCCTTCACGAATTGAGTTGGGGATGATCTTAATGGTCTCTTCGGTCACACGGGATACAATCGGAATCATGATGAGTGACAATGAAAAAGCCCCAGCCCATACAGAAAAAGAGCCTATAGTGAGGACAATTAGAATATACCCGACTATCCCCATAACTACCGAAGGTAAACCTGTCATCACTTCATTGAAAAATCGTACCCCGTTGGAAAAAGAACCACCGCCAGCGTACTCTGATAGATAAATACCAGTAAGTATTCCAATTGGTGCTCCGATCATCGTTGCCAGACCTACTACGATCAAAGTTCCCTGAATTGCAGGCCCTATTCCACCACCGGCTCGACCAATAGCAGAAGGCGTTCCTGTCAAGAAATCCCAATTAAATGCTGCAATTCCGTTTTTTACGACTTCAATCAATATGCTCGTCAACGGGATAACGGCTAGAATTACGCAAACGATTGCAAATACGCTCACTATCTTATCGATGATTTTAGCCTTTCTTGCTTTTCTCACCATGGCCTTTTGCACTTCTTTTCTATGGAATCGCTCAGGGTGCCTGCCTGTATTTCCAGACACTATTCTCTCCCTCCTGGAACGGCTTTGACCATCCTCGAAACCATTAATCTTGCGCCAATATTTATTATCATAGACAGCAATAACAAAATAGCACCTAGGCCAATCAAAGCTGAAAGATGCAAATCTGATGCTGCTTCGTTGAATTCGTTTGCAATAAGACTTGCTAGCGATTGTCCTTGCGAAAACATAGTGGTTGGGATTGCAGCCGGACCTATCGCATTTCCTATTATCATTGTGACAAGAATAGTTTCGCCGATCGCGCGTCCCAATCCTAAAAATGAAGCGCCGAGGATGCCCGATTTAGCATAAGGAAAGATTGCGGTCCTCAAGGTTCCCCACCTCGTTGCACCAAGGCTATATGCGGCCTCCCGCTGAGAATTAGGGACAACACGAAGTATCTCCCTTGTTATTGAAGAAATAATTGGAATAATCATAATGGAAAGCACTATCCCTGCGGTAAAGATATCCAGTCCGAATGGTGTTTTATCAAAAAACGGGATCCAGCTCAGATGCTCGTAGAGAGGACGCTCAATCAGATCCCTTATCCAGAATCTAAAAACAAACAAAGCCCAGAGGCCATATATGATGCTAGGCACAGCAGCAAGTAACTCAACAACGAAGGATAACGGGGTACTAATCCTCTGAGGGGCCATCTCTGTGACAAAAATGGCTATCCCGAGGCTAATTGGCACCCCAATAGCCATCGCAATCGCAGAGCTAAGCAATGTACCTATGATGTATGGCAATGCACCAAATGACTCACGACCATACACAGCGTTCCAATCAGTTCCTATGACAAATTGAAAGCCTTCATGAGAAAATATCGGAAGTGCTCCTTCGCCTACTGCAAACGCGACGAGGACTAGCATAAGCGCACTATAACCAGCGGCAGCGATAACTGTCCCACGAAATATCCTATCTCCTCGTCTTTTTCCTCTAAGAAAGGTTGAAGCTAGGTTTTTTTTAGCTAGTACGTTTGATTCCAGAGATTATAATACCCCTTCTCCTAATTTGAGGTCATGCGGTGATATTTCACAATATCCTACAATGAATACCTAGATCGAAATCGCCCTAGATGATCTATATGGTTGCTCTTAATATATGTGAAAGGCAATTTAATGGGTTCAGTGATTCCTAACTTCAATATTATAAAATGACAGAAAAGAAACCTGGTAGTGCATATTGTACTGGATATCTCTGACTCCTGTGTGTCGATAGACGGTTTATCATCTTCGCAACCTTCACCTCATAATCAGATTTTCGGAGGAAAATCATATAGCCTGTTTCATCCGAAGACTTAGTCACGAATTGAAATCAGCGCATTGGAATAGACTAAGGGAGGACTTTCCAGTCACTAAAAAGTATTCATACTTGGCAAATGCAGCAATCTCTCCAATCCCAACTCAAGTTCAAAATGCAGTGTCGGAATTTTACAAGGATAGCATGACAGATGGGGGAACTCATTGGCATAAGTGGATAGGTTGTATCGAGGAAGCACGTAGGATGTACGCAGCTTTTATTGGGGCTCGTGTCGATGAAATCGCGTTCACTCATTCAACAAGCGAAGGTATGAATATCATAGCCCATTTGCTCGCTCACCGTGGCCACACAATATCAAATGATTTAGAGTTTCCATCTTCAAATCTACCGTGGATCAACAGGGGAGCAGATTTGACAATAGTATCATCTCGGAATGGAATGGTACCTATTGCGAGTATCCGGAATGCAATAGGTAGAAAAACTCGAACGATCATCACCAGCCATGTTCAGTATTCAACAGGATTCAAGCAGGACTTGGAGACCTTAAGCAAGATTTGTGCTGAGAAGAACCTATATCTAGTGGTTAACGCAACCCAGTCGATCGGAGCATTGAATTTCGATGTTGCTAAATTTGGCGTCGATTTTACAGTAGCCAATGGTCACAAATGGCTGCTTTCTTCCTTTGGAATAGGAACACTTTACATTAAGAGTAAATTGTTAGACAAGGATTTAGGTCTGAATCCCCCATTTTTCAGTCAATTTGGACAGGCAAATAAAGAACATTTTGATAACATGAAAATCAGGATGTCCAAGAATGCTTCGAAATTTGAGCTCAGTACGCCGCACTTTCCAAATATCATTGCACTAAAGGCAGCTGTTGCATATATCTCCAAAATTAACATTCTTCGAATCGAAGAAAGAATACGTTATCTTACACAGTATCTTATTAACAAACTTGCTGATTTGAAGATTCAGATCCTTTCTCCCCTTACAGACATACATAGATCTGCCATTGTAGTCTTCAAGAGTAGGTCACCTGAACATTTGGTCGAATATTTAAGAAAAAGGCGAATAATAGTGTCTGCGCGAGGTGGAGGGATTAGGGTATCACCTCACTTCTACAATGACGAAGACGATATTGATAAACTAATTTTGGCTATAAAGACCTATCACCCATGATTCCTGTTGTACGGCTAACAATTTGCAATATAGCAATTTTAATAACCGTAAATGGAAAGATAATCAAATAAATTGCGAATTGGTTCATACGAGATTCCTGAGATCAGATTCACTACTGGGGCCTTCAACGACATCAAGAAGATATACGATAATGTCAAAAGTGTAGATCGCCAGATTCATGCAAACGATCTTGCTCTCTTGCTTGGATACAAAACACCCACAAGCGGAGGTTTTTACAGGAGAATAAATAGTCTAATTAGCTACGGACTACTTGAGGGAAGAGGAAAGTTTAGAGTCACAAAAAATGGTGAAGATATTCTATACCCACGCGACGAAGACCACCGAAAACAGTTGCTTCGCGAGTCGGTCCTAAGAGTATCACTATGGAACGAATTTTATAAGAAATTCAAGAGAGATCTACCCGAAAACCTCTGGCTCGAGATTAAGGATTTGACAGGAGTTCCATCAGCTGAAGCACAGGGTGTTGAAAAGGAGGTGAAAAGGTGGTACCTAAATGATACGGAATCATTCGCTGGGGAAGATTCATTGCCGAACCTTCCCGATAAACTAAGTGAGGGTCTAGGCAATGAATTCACAGATAATATACAGCGGAATCTAAATTTTCATAGTTTTCCAACTATGGGATCCAACGAGATCGAGGAAATCCCTTTTGCAGGTAAGTATGCTATCAAGAAACCTGTAAACGAAGACATCCGGAAATCTTGGAAGAGATTGAAAAGATATATGGAAATATATCTCGAGGATTTTGGTGAAGAATCATCGAACGCAGATGTAGATAATGGAACTTCAGAAACCAACCTTGAATAGTGTATCACTTTATGGAGGTTTGCATGAATTTGAGGCCGGCAGAAAAGTTCTACTTTCCTGAAAATAATAATAAAACCGTAGCCTTTGACCAAGTTCAATTACATTGTTTTACAATATATCATTAGGTATATACAAATGATACTCTAAGCACCGTGGTATTAGCATAGATAAAGAAATGCTACTGATTTCTATTGATGGACAAAGATAGGCAATACGGGCTATGACAATTGCGTGTGGGTGTACTGTTACTATTTCCAAAAGACCATACTAAAGTTATACCAGACTTAACCTTACTAAGTGGAAATCTATCCGGGTACCAATGATTCTACATGTTTATTAATTCACTAATTATACTCGTACTACTTGAATGATGACTAGTTTCCTACCGAATAATTCTGAAACCAACAAATGTCATCTAAAATCAATCGAATGACACGAGGTTTGAACAAGGAGTTTACACAGACATCCCAACAATCCACTTAAAGGTCATAAAACTGATGTCTTATCTGCATACTCAACGATCGAACATTGGTTTTATTCTTTACGTTCAAATAGTGTTGCAACCCATTATGTCGTATTAGAAACAGTTAGCGAATTTACCTTAATGTCTTTGGAGTATCAAATACAAACCTCATAGATCTGCTCTCATCTCAATAATAGCTTTATAATCGCTCAACACTAGAACCACGTCAGATAACAAATGTCACATTTCAAAGTATCCATTTACTTTTCTAACTAGCTCATCATTTGAAATTGGCTTCCTGATAATCCTATCTGCAGAAATTTCCGGAAATACATGTTTTCGATACTCCTCGTAGTACATTTCACCCGCTGTCAGAAAGCAAACCTTTACTTTCTTGTCTTTTTTTCGTATTTCTTTGTACAGGCTAAATCCATCCATTCTGGGCATTACTATGTCTATAATTATCAGATCGTACAGACCCTCATTATAACTTTCCAGTGCAACTAATGAATTATTAAAAGAGTCCACTTTGTAGATGAAAGGAAGATCTTGACGCATTTCTTCCAAAATTATCTTGAACAAAAATGTGACATCCTGCTCATCATCTACTAGCATTATTCTCCTTGACTTGTCCACATCCTTCTTCTTGATTGGCCTGTTCAGCCTAACATTGGTGGCGTTTGTGACTGCCGATGACCCTTCAGTTTCAATTAATTTTTCTCGGCTAATTATCCCGATGTCATGTGCCAAACTCTGAATGTGCTTACCAGTTACGGCTTTATCGTAATTGGCCTGGTTCAATTCTCTACTAACCGCCATTCCTGTTGTCGCAAGAGGTGACGCGAAAACGAGCTTTTT
>JAATVR010000121.1 GCA_014523665.1 Nitrososphaerales archaeon TH526 | reverse complement strand
TTTTGTACGGAATTGATACTGTAATGAATACAGTATTACGTTTCTTGTACCAAACGATGAATAAGATCGATGCCTGTGTTGATTACACTCGACCGTCATTAGCAGTCGACATTGAGATATTAAATAGAGCATTCCTTGACGCAAAAAAGAGGGGTGTTAAATTGAGATATGTTACTGAAATAACCAAGGATAACATCTCTTATTGTAAGCAGATGAGGACGATTGTTGACGAGCTTCGACATCTAGACGGAATCAAGGGAAATTTTTACATCAGTGAAACAGGATACCTTGCTCCTGCTACTTTTCATGAAGCAGGAAAACCAGCAGCTCAGATTATCTACAGCAATGTCAAAGAATTAATCGACCATCAAAAGTACGTTTTTGAAACCTTATGGAATAAAACTATTCCTGCGGAAGAGAGAATATGTGAGATTGAAGAAGGAATTGAAGCAGAATTTTATGAGGTTATTACTGACAATGAAAAAGCAAGCCAGATCCTTATTGATATGACAAACTCCATCAAGAAAAACGCTTTAATTTTTCTTCCTAATGATAAAGCCTTGTTAAGGGTAGACAGACTTGGAATAGTCGATTCATTGCTGAAGGCTTCAAAGAATGGAGCTGAGATAAAGATCATTTGTCAGCTATCCGAGGAGAACTCATTGATTCAGAAAAAAATATCTGAGAACGCGCCAGACATTAGAATACTTGATGGCAATACCTCTCCATATGGCATGTACATAGTAGATCATGACAGGTTTCTGAGAGCAGAGCTCATAAGACCAGAAGCTGATAAATTCTCAGATGCAATTGGTCTAGTGGTATATTCTAATAGAAGAACAACCGTGAACTCCTTTGAGTCAGTTTTCGAATTAGTCTGGAATGCACGCAAGTCGATTGAGGAATTAAAGAGAACAGATAGAATGCAAAAGGAGTTTATTAGTATAGCAGCTCATGAGCTAAAAACGCCAATACAAGCCATTCTTGGTATGAGTGGTCTACTAAAATACTATCCAAATAGGACAAATGAGGTAATTGAAGTAATAAATAGGAATGCTATTCGATTGCAAAGACTTTCTACTAATATATTAGACATAACAAGAATCGAGAGTCAGACACTAAAACTAGAGAAGAAGCGATTTGACATCCGCGATTTAATACCTAGTATTATAGAAGACTGCAAAGACAGGATTAAAGACAGTACCAATAACAAGGTTGAATTAATGTATAATAATAATTCAAAGAATAATTCCGTTATCGTAAATGCAGACAGGGAAAGGATAATCCAAGTTATTTGTAATCTTTTAAGTAATTCGATTCAATTTACAAATGAAGGTTATATATCGCTTGGTATATCTCTTGACGAAGAAAATAAGGAGATCTTCATTACCGTAAAAGATACTGGCATAGGAATCAGTCCTGAAATTATGCCAAGACTATTTTCAAAGTTCGCTACGAAATCTCAAAGAGGCACAGGCTTAGGACTGTATATTTCGAAGAGCATAATCGAAGCCCATGGAGGTAAAATATGGGCTGAAAATAATATTGTGGATGGTAAAGGAACAATACTGGGTTTCACGCTACCTTATCAAGATTAGAATTGAGAATAGGAGGTGTAATATAGTTGATGAATTTAAAAATTAAAGGAAAAAGAATAATGGTTGTAGATGACGAATCTGACCTTACTCTGTTTTACAGAATGTCCTTAGAGTACCATGGAGTCGAAGTTGATACATTTAATGACCCTCGTGAAGCCTTCAAAATACAAACCAGATTATTATGACTTGATTGTTCTTGATATCAAAATGCCAGGTATGGATGGTTTTGAGCTATATAGGAAGATACAAAAGATAGACGACAAAGCCAAAGTTTGCTTTCTTACGGCGAGCGAAATGTCTTATGAAGAGTTTAGAAGGAAGGAATATAGTGCTTTAGATAAGGATTTATTCATTCGCAAGCCAGTCGAAAATGAAGAATTAATAAAAGAAATAAACCGCCTAATTGGAAAATAAAACATACAAGAGATGCAGACGATGACGGAATAGCTGGAGGTCCACAATAGTAGCAGGAATTTGCAGGTGTATCTTATTGAATTTGAATTGAGCTCATTTTGATACCAATCTGACATACAAAATTACAAGAAATAGCATGCCAATATCAAACCATAATAGAAGAGAGCAAAAGCTAAATCATTTAAGATACAAATAATATGGAAGCAATGGATAGAAAGCAAAAAGAGGCTCTTGTCATAGCATTATCTGAAAATGGGAAAACTTATAGAGAGATTACAAAAGAGGCAGAAGTGTCTCCAAACACGATCAAGGCTATTTTGAACAATGCAGGTCTAGACCAGACTACTTCGATATCCTCTAGAGTCTTTGAACTTTACTCTCAAAATAAGACCCCATTAGATGTGGCTATTACATTGGGGCTCAAGTCTGAAGAAGCACTACGTTATCATCAAGAATACTTTTTGCTTCTCAGATGCTACGAATTTACAAAGATTTATCTTCAGATCAAGGATAACCCTTGGGCGTACGTGAATCTTGTCAACCTAGCTCAGAATTCTGGAATAGCTGAGGGCGAAATTGTAGAGCTTCTCAAGATCGCAAACGGACATCTTCCAAGGGGTTAGATTGGAATATGATAGACTCAAAGCTGAATTGTATTCATTGGAAGATGAAAAAAGCAATTCATCTAAGGACTACCATCGATTATGCAACGAGATTTCAGGGATGGAATCAACAGTGGATCAGCTTCAATTAACCATAAGAGAATCAAAAGACGAAAAAGCTAAGCTAGAATTGCAGAAGATAAGACTCCAGAATTTCGTAAAGGACTTTCAAGATAATAACATAGAATATAACAAAGTCAAACAAGCAATCGAAGGAGAGGTTGAATATGTTCTAGCAGATCGCAGGCGATTACTGAGAATGGCTATTCAATCTGTTATCGAATTATTGCGATTAGACCCGCAGAAATTTCATGCTTTCTATTACAACCAGTCTACAATACAACCAGAAAATAATGAAGAACCAATTTTAGTTGAAGCTGAACGGCTTTATGAAAAGATGCTTGAAAAAATCACAAATAAGGTAGTCACCGTTTTGAGCGACGATATACCGTCCGTGTCATCATTTGCACAAAAAGAATCGTCAGAACTGAATTCGGATGATACGCGAGTCTCGTCAGATTATTTATATGCTAAAGAAGAACGTACTTTATCGGATACTTAAGACAAAGGGATAGAAAGAAATTTGTTCAAGGGATATCCTGACGTGCCTGCAGCTAGTCATAGAATGATACCTTTTCCATATAGAGGACAGGCATGGCATCCTAATTTCGATGCGGATGTCTGAAACCTGAATTCAGATCTGCTCTCTTGTGGGACGATGTATTGTACGCAGCCACACATAAAGTTAGAAAAAGAGATTTTTAATCAGATTTACAATATGGATACTCAGGTCTTACAAAGCCACCTGCATCACAAATATCTCCAATTGTTTTACAAAAGACTGGATCATTGGTGTTGAGACAGTATCCTTCAGGATTGCTTTCTTGAGGACAGATGATATTTGGACGAGGATCACCCATCCCAACACAGGCTCCAGTTATGGATGCTGGTCGTTTATTGGTAGCATTATGTAAGAATCCCACACATGCTGCAATATCCGGATGCCAAGGACAGTAACCTTCATCTCCTTTAATTAGTAATTCACAGCTATTATCTGTCATATCAATTATACAACCTGAATTGTATCCACCTTCGTAATCAGGAGTGTATTCATCACATGCAGTATCTCTATCTTCATTGAAAGGTTTATCGGCTTTAGCGTCTTCATATCCTTCGTCCCAGCAGTTATTCGCATTTTCTTGGTATAGTGCTTCGTAATCTTCTATATCTTGTGGATTATTCTTGAAACCTTCACATTCATCTGGCATATATCCAGCGTCTTTGCAAGCATATCCCCAAGATGAATTGTAGTTATCATCCCCATTTTCTAAACATTCTTTGGCTCGATCATTATCATATTTCCCTGCAAATCCTGCATCATATCCATCTACCCAACAATCAGCACCTTCTTCAGTAGCATCTTCAGGATAATCTAGTCTAGGACCACCAGCAAATACATTTGATGTCGGTATTACTATTAATATTGCCAAAGCAACGAAAGCTGATATATACACGGTGTATAGTTATGTAAAGAGGTATTATAGTCTT
>JAATVR010000816.1 GCA_014523665.1 Nitrososphaerales archaeon TH526 | reverse complement strand
CTGAAGTATTCTGGTCCAGTCCCATTTTATTTGCAACCGCTTTGACCGTATTTGGAGACACACCAGCCCGTTTCGTAATCTCCCGATAAGTCTCCCCTTTTTCAAGTAATGCTGTAACAAGGTCTTCCTTCTGCTTTTTATCCATTGTTCATATATTATTTGTATCTACAATGATTTAGCTTTTGTTATCTTGTGTTATTGTGTGATATCAATATGCTATTTCTTGTAATTTTCTGCATCAGACTGATATCGATATGAGCTCAATTAATACCGCGTATGAAAAAATCTATTCTTTACTTAATTCTACGTTGGATTCACAGCAGAATCCTGACGCAGTTTGTGTTTTCACAATGCATTATAATATCAGAATAACTTCAGCTGTTGTTTTCATATGGAATAGAGGGTCCCGTATGCGATTTTAGAAATGATAGATAATTTAGCTGCTGATGGTAATGCTAGACCTATGTATTTTTGTACACATAATAGATTCAGAGTCATTTCTTAACTCCCTCTTTACCTCTATTATTGTAATAGCACATTTTTAGATAAAGATTCTCTGTCTAAGATCCCAAGTGCCCAAGAAGCTTCTATTTTCTTTTTTCATTCCTCTTTCCTCATGTTTAATCTCATATCATTACCAATTTAGAGTATGTGAAATAACATTTCAAAATGCTCTTGGTCTTGGACACTTGGACAGAGCATTTTTACAGTAGAAACTTCCGTCACCTAAACCATCTCCTGCTTGGCAGAATCATCAAAGTCTTTCAACTTGAATTCTATAGTTCCTTCAGGAGTAGGGTCATCATTCTCCATCCAATCATGCCTTATGCTCACCCCTTCCCAGGCATACACCCTCTCCCCACGAATGGTATGTCTGGCATAACTCATCTCCTACTTCTTTTTGCTTAGTTCACGACTAAGTGCGGCTTCAGATTCTGGGGTTAGTTTGTGGAATCTTGCGAACTTACAATATTCTTCGTGCAAATCCAGTTTGGAGACAACTATGTTTCTGTCTTTATGACGTTGAATCACCTTCTGGTAGAAGTAATCGATGAGGTTCGAATCGATTGTGAATTTCACCTGAGTCTCCTTGATCGTCTCCGCTGTAACTTTCATTAATCCCTGCTCCAACACTCTAGGCAATCTTCTAATGAGTTCGTAGAAAAAACCAGACAATTCAGATTCTGTCATGAGTTTTTTGGATAAATGAATGTCAGTTTTGTCACCCAGAAATTGCTGTTTCAAATTTATGACAATTATTCTTCGATAGAACGCATCGCTTTCATCGTATGTCTCTGGTATTTTGTTGACTGAGAATACTAATTTAGCATGACTTCTGAACTTGAAAGGAGTCTTGTATTTCTGCTCCCCAGGAATAAGATCATTTCCTGTTAATTTCTTGATTTGACCTGTATTCTTGAATACAGTATCCTTTGAAATATCGGCGTCGAAATTGATTAGTTTGTTATACAAATTAGCAGTTACAAACCTGTTGCTTTCATCAGTTAGACGTTGCAGTGTTTCACCTGCAACGTTATCGATTCCAAACACTTCCGATATAATATTGAATAATAATGACTTGCCATTTAATCCTCCACCATTGAGCAATACCCAGAAGTTTTGTCCGTAATCTCTCCATAGACAGTATGACAGATAGTCTAGAAGTTTTTCAATATCTTCTGGAAAGAATAAATCATTGAGAAATTTCTTGAGATTGGATGCATGTTTTAAGATACCATCATATTTTGCTCCCTCAATCAGACGATAGAAATCATCGATATTACTATCGTCGTAGTCTTTGTATTTCACTGGAAGATGTGTTATACAGAGAAAATTCGGACTGAACTCTGCTTTCTCCAATGTAACTAGGTTTATCATACAATTGGCGCATGCAATCCATGCGATATCTGGATTAAAGTTTTCTCTCTTAAAGTAGGAAAACCATTGGATCTCATTAGTGAATTGGTTCATCATCTTGACTGTAACTTTATTGCCCAGATTTTTGAATCGATGAGCAATCGTACTTTTTAAGAATGGTTCTGCGTTCTGCACGTAGATTCCTTGCTTACTATCATATCTGTAAAACTCTTTCGTGTCTTCGAGCGTTTTGATGTGAAATTCCTCAATCAGGTCTTGAACAAATGATGTGCCCTCGTCTTCTGATTTTTTCTTTTCTTTGGCTTCTTTTCTGTATTCGGTCTCTTCTGCATCTTTGAATGTAAAACCGAGTTTCTCCAATTCACGCTTAAGTTTTGATCTGATGGTTTTTCCTCCAAAGAGTTCGTCAAGTTTGGCTCGCCCAATTACATCGCCTTTGTTCATTCTATATGACCTCCTGATTACACTCAAAGTCTTCACCAAATTTTCATCAGAATACGGTGAGGACATTATCAGAAACTCAAAGAATCGCTCAGCAAATTTTTGTTTGATATTGCTATCTTTACGCCACCACCCAGAAATTGCATAAACTATTTCGTCCCTATCTGGTTGTTTCCAATATGGAGATAGAATTTTTATGCATTCGCTTATTACCTTCCATTCTGTCTGAATTGCTTCGCAGCCTGCTAACATGCCTACAAGTTCCTCTCTCTCCAGCATTTCTTCGTACTCAAGTCCTCTGATGTTCTGGTAACCTTGACCTCGTTCGATGAGACATGATTTGGTACCAATTAGTGCAATTTCACTATGTTCTCCATTATTGCTTCTCCATATTTTGGTCGTAGCAATTTCAGTTGCATTACCAAATTTTAGATTTAGAAGAGGGAAATATTCACGTTTAATACCAAGTAAAAAATGGTCCCCTCCGTTCAATGATAATGTATGTGCGGTTTGCCTTATCTTGCCCTGCAATGATGGTGGAAACTTTGGTAATACCCATCTATGGAAAATCTTTCGTGCTTCATATCCATCGATGTCTAAGGCAATTGAGATCTTTATGCTGTTCATAGCAATTGCTATGGCAACCACACCAGGAGTTAGAGCAAACCACTTCCTGCGATATTCTTCGTTGTAGACGGTTCCACGTTGATTAGACCACTCACCGCTACCTTTAGGAGGGATCTTCTTTATCTGGCCATCCTGGGTTTTCACATAACAAAAGGGAATTGTCAGGCGTCCATCTTCTGTGAGTCGGGTACTTTCTTCAAATAGGTCAGTAGTCATTCCGCGACAATCTCCTCCTCTGAAAGGTGACGATAAGCGGTAAAGTATCTACATGTGCAGCCTCTTGCAGTACAGCACCCCTGTCCTGGTTCGTCATTCCTGGAGTGCTTTGAAAGGTCATGACTGCATGAACAATTCCAACTGCACCCACACCACATGAATTTTGTAGCGCTATGAGCCTTTAGAAATGAAGCATTTTTATCGTAGGTTGTAGTATTGTATTTATTCACTAAGAATCGCTCCGTTCTGGTCAGTCTGGAGGTTGAGTCTACATGGTGGATATTCGGGGTTTAGGTCCGGGAAGGAGGTGCAGCCTTCCGAACCATTTTTAAAATTAGAACCAAAAATCACCATCATTTTTTATTATCCGCTTTGTTTTACTTCTAGATAATCGGCGCAATGCCATCGCTTCTCCAGAAATTAAAAATATAAAATCTACAGATAGATTTCATAATTTAAGAGTCCTCACTGTCGTCTTCGAGCTTTTGTTGTTTCTTCTCCAGCACTGAATGGATTGACGCAAACATCATATCCATGAAGGATGCACGTTCCACCATTGTGGACAGAATAACTTTGAGTATGTTTATCCTATGTTCAATTGTCTTCCATCCTGGTAATTCGATTTTCTCATTAATGAGCTTGTCTTTAAGCCTCACAGTGATTGCATCCCGTTCTGGCTTCAGTTTCTCTACAACATATTTTTGATAGATCTCATTATCGAACTTCCCATCAAACGTTTCAAGGAGTAATTGTTTAAACTGTTCTCTCCGCGCATACATCGCATCGAGTTCAATTTGAAAAACGGTCCCTTTACCATACCACCTGAACATTCTCTTGAACCACTCTGTATTTGGATCGCCTTTCTTATTCCGTCCTTTATTCTCATCCCATCCGCCTTCCAATTTCAATAAAGTTTCTGGTTCAGGATCAGTTAGTCCTTCTAGGTTAAACTCAGGTATTTGTTTAATTGTAACAGCTATCCTCTTGAAATGGATTGTAGTCATCCTCCTGCTTACTTCTGCACGTCTTCG
>JAATVR010000815.1 GCA_014523665.1 Nitrososphaerales archaeon TH526 | reverse complement strand
ATCCCATCTACAAACAACTTTCTATCCAGGAATGAATCATTAGATATCACTAACCATGATATGCTCAATCGAATGTGATGGAATTAGTTCTCTATTTATGATCATATTAGCAGCCTCATTTTTATAGTAAGTAATTGTTACGTATTCTGCCACTACCTGCACGTTAATTGTTTCAATAAACTGATTTCGTTCATATTTCGTAGTGGATATATCCAATTTTTCTACTGTGCTCGAGGTTGATGTGCGTCTTAAATGTGTGATGATCACATTTTTGACTTGTATTCCATGAAATTTTATG
This sequence comes from Nitrososphaerales archaeon TH526, assembly GCA_014523665.1. Lineage (GTDB taxonomy): Archaea > Thermoproteota > Nitrososphaeria > Nitrososphaerales > Nitrososphaeraceae > TH5896. Next base: position 1,999 of record JAATVR010000815.1, on the reverse strand, counting down.
GACGTTTCATTTCTTGAGTCATCCATCACTCAACTCTAATTGCGCAAGTACTTTAACATATCTGAAGTCTAAGATGTGACAAAATTGAGGCCAAAGAAGGGCTCTTTTAAGCACTATTATCCCGCCGTTCATTGCTCCTATTCCAATTCAAATTTAAAATTACTAAAATACAACTGAGATGAGATACCTATTATTTGATCTTCTTCCTTAATGATTTTACACAACGATCCAGAATTTCATTTCATGAAGATAGTTCGTCATCCAAAAGGATGTACATCTAGATCTAATAACCGGATCGCGTTACTGTTCTTAGACAGTAGATTAGTTCCTAAATCCCTTGAATTTAATTCAAGCAATTCCTTTCGTATATTTGCCTATTTGACGCACCTTATCCCTTCGAAATCGTATTGCGCACTTATCATGAAAATCTTCGCTCTTGTCAACTGTTATGCAGGCACTGAAAATAAACCTTAACTAGCTCCAAATCAGATGAATATTATGAATAGTATAACACTAGAACTTTCAAGAAAGGAGCTAGAGATTCTATTTGCTACTTTCAAGAGATATTTGGATCCATCAACGGCAGTACTAGTTCCAGAAGATGCCACATTGGATGAAATGAATGAACTCTCTGAGAAACTTAAACAAAAACTAGCTCAAAATGATATGCGTACAGATTAATAATACACGGCCTCAAAATTCCTGGCTGCTTTATTATTTGGGAAGTAGATTTGAGCAGAAAGTCTTGTGGTAGTACGGATGTCTTACACCATCATGAGTTTCATCTAAAGCGCCGTTATTCGAAGCACGATAATATTATCAAAATATATGAAATAATAGTTTAAAGTTGGGAGGCTGCTTTAGCGACTACCTCTGATAGTGCAGGATGTACATGAATAGTACTGCTGATAGTATCGATAGTTCCTATATTACCCATTGGGTCAGAAGCTTTCATGGCGACCAACACTTCATGGATAAGAACAGATGCATCGGTCCCGATGATGTGACAGCCGAGAATTCTTCTACTCTCTTTGGCGACCAAGAACTTTACGAATCCTTCATTGTCATCTATTGCAAGACCCATTCCAGTATTAATAAATGGATAGATGGATTTTAAATAATCAATATCCTCCTTTTTCCCTTGTTCCCTCAAAGATTGCTCTGTCTCACCAACTCCTGCAATTTGTGGAGAGGTAAATATTGCATGAGGCATAACAGCATAATCGACAGGAACTCTTTCGCTATCCTGAATTATATTATGAAATGCATACCGAGCTTCTAAATTTGCACTATGTTTAAATTGATATCTTCCAATTACGTCTCCAAGTGAATAAATACCTGAAATATTCGTTTGGAGATATCCATCTGTTTGGATATACCCTCGTTCGTTTACTTCTACACCAGTCTTATCAAGATCTAGTTTGTCTGAATTCGGGATCCTGCCGACTGCCACTAATAACTGATCAGATTTAATCTTAATCGTACTACCTGATGCAATATCATTTGCAATGACTTCATAGATTTTGAGGCTGCTATTGTCAGGCAATTTCTTATCTGGCTTGATAGTATTATTGCTGCTGCCACTGCTAGACTCCTTTGAGACCGACTCTGCCGAGTAGCCCAAATAAAGATTATATTTCTTGGCAAATATATTAGTTAACCTTTTTGAAATATCCTCATCTTCAGTAGGTATCAATTTGTTCCGAAGTTGTAATATGTTAATTTCTGTCCCCAGACTTCCAAAAAAATGGGCCAGTTCACAGCATATGTATCCTCCACCTATAATTGTAAGGATATCTGGCTGTCTTTTTAGGCGTAATGCCTGGTCGCTAGTTATAAAACCAGATTCGTTTAACCCCTTTATTTTTGGGATCCTTGGTCTAGAGCCTGATGCGATCAGATACTTACGGGCGGTAATTCTCTGATCTTCAATATTTAGGCTACTATTGTTGTTGTTTTTGCCTATCTTACCGCCGTTCAGATATGATTTAGTTCCTTT
>JAATVR010000120.1 GCA_014523665.1 Nitrososphaerales archaeon TH526 | reverse complement strand
ATATTTAACTAGAGGCTAGTTACTTGTGCCGTGGTTGAGTCATCCCTAGTTAGTTTTTCTTCTAAAGTATTACTCTTTTGATTTAGTTGTCGATCCAAGTTCGATATGATTTGCTTCTTTTGTTCAATCTCTGTTTTATACCAATTTAATGACTTTTCTAATTGTGATATACTAGAGCATTGTATTGCTACTTCATCACTTAATTTTTTCTTCCTAAATTGCAGTTCTAATACATCACTGCTGAGCTGTTGACATCTGTTTTCCAAAGCTGGTAGACCCTCCCCAGCACATCTGAGAAACTTTAAGATATATTGTTTACTTAGCACTTTATTTTTCTTCAACAGTTTGAATAATTCAAAGAATGAATCAAAATCGTATTTTAGCTGCTGGTAAACTAATGGCAAATCATACAACTGATTTAACGCCCAAAACTCTTGCTCCAACTCTGTCACTTCATCATATGGGATGTCTAACTCGATCGCTACGTCGATCGGACGCTTTCCATTTTTAAATAACCACAGAGCTTTTGTCGCTTTAGATTTGTTACTTAAGTCAATATCAGTATTATCATTATTAGTTCGACCGTCTAATCTTCTGATAATTTTGCCAATGTCGCTAAAAGACATGTGCACGCCAGATGCAATATCCCGCATAGTTCTACCCTCTTCATGCATTTTAATTACAAGTTGCTCTTTATCATATTTGCTTAAGACTTGCATAATTTATACACTATTTGATGAAGACTAAGACTAGATAGCTTTTTTGGTCTTGTTATCACTTGTTATCACTGAATTAATTGGTGCTACAGATTAATGTTTACTGTTATTTTACAATACAATTTAATGAAAATTAGTCTGAATATCTGCTATACCTCAACCCATCTTGTGGGTCAAATATTCTATGTATACCACTATCAATATTTTTATTGGCAACTTGAGACTTCTTTCAGGCTTCCATCTATATTAAATTCAACGACATGAATTTGATTTGTATTATTGGTGGTGTTAGCAGTTTTCAGACTCTCACAACTGAATATGGAACCATTCAAATTAGCAAGATCGAGATGAGTATCTGTCAGATTGGCATCGAAAAGAAAAGCATCTGTTAGATCGCTATTGGTAAGATAAGCTTCTATTAAAGTTGAATCAGAAAGACCAGCGTCAGTTAGATCGGCACGGAAAAGATCAGCGTCAGTTAGATCGGCAGAGTGAAGATTTGCATTAGTTAGATCGGCTCCAAAAAGATAAGTGTCTGTAAGAGTAACCCCGACAAGATTTGCATTTGTTAGATCAGCCCATCGGAGATCAGCATACGTTAAATTGGCCACAGATAGCATGGAATTTGATAGATCGGCACTTTCTAGATAAGCGTTTGATAGATCCGCACTTTCCATGTAAGCGTTTGATAGATCAACGAAGCTAAGATCCGAATTGGTTAGATCAGCCTGGCGAAGATTGGCATTGGCAAGAATTGCGCCGAAAAGATTTGCATATGAGATATCAGTCCAGCGAAGATTCGCATAAGCTAAATTGGCAGTGTACAAAATAGCACCCGATAAGTTAGTATTATCAAGATTCACGTTTCTTAGATCAGCGTCAGTAAGATCAGCGTAGGTAAGATCAGCATGGTCTAGATGAGTATTTCTTAAGTCGGCGTTCAAGAGATCGGCGTTTCTTAAATTTATGTTGGATAGATTACCAGAAATCTGAACATTTTCTAATTGTGCACTCTCGAGATTACTATTAGAGAGATCAGAATGCAGGATAATTATTGAATTTAAATTTACTCCACTTAGATTTTTATTCGAAAGATCTAGTCTCTCAAATATGATCTGTTGTTTAAGTTGAGTTCTCAAACTGTTAAATTGATCTACATCACCATTCTCCAATGCTCTAGCTAACCTATTTGGAGTTATACTGATGTAGTCCACAAGCATAGCGCCAACAATGGGTCCAGCAATTAGACCGATTATCATAGTGATAGCTGTTTTCTTATGCTCAGATACAAGATTTTTTAATCGTCGACTTGACATGGCTAATTCCCCAAAGTGCACTTGTACAAGTTTATCATTTAGTGTCTAAACTTCCGCTCAAATTTTCTTCTTAAAGCTATGATAATCAAACCAAATGTGACAGCACCACCAATTTTAAAAGCAACATCTAATAATCCTACATTTAATTCGGTCCCGAAAGAGAGACTAGGTAGAAAGTTAGTAAGACCCCGTTCAAAAGTTAACTCAAGATTTGTTGAATTACTCATTTCAGGTATTGTAATATTATAAACCGAAAAATCTCCAGCAGCATTTGGTTGAGTTGACCATATGAATGTTGGAAACAACACAAACCCGACTCCAAATAAAGCCGGTCTGGAGATTGATTGACCATATCTTGCAAGATGGTAATATAAGCCAATTAGTGATAAGTTGCGATCAATCCAGTTATTTTTTTCTATTCCATAGTATTCTTTTTCCTCTTGAAGCTGTTTGATTTTCCATTTCGATCGGAAGATGTTAATCAATGAACTGGAGCCAATAAGACCGTAATTTCTCTTTAATTCCATTTCTCTTATGAAGAACTCTCCGGCTTCATCATATCTTACTCGATATTCGTAATTTTCTCTGAGATTCCTGTAAACACCAAGAACATCTTCTAGTGGAACGGCTTGTGTCGTACTTTCTTTTCTTGTCAGTAACTGTTCTGTCTCTCTTTCTTCTAGTATCTTAAATTGATTCTGGTATATCCCAGTACCCCATTTTTTGATATCTTGCTGATTAGGTTCAATAGGACCCCATTTAATATTGCCAAATCTTACTCTGCTTATATCAGTATTAGCAAAAGAGACAAATGACAAGTCATTATTAGGAAAAATGACATTCTCCGGGTCCCTGAAAACAACATAATTGAAGTTTGAACGAGAATGGAAATTAGTATTGACAAACGTAGCTTCTTGAATAAATTTAGAGCGGTAAAATTCTGCATTATTTAGAAATGTAGTATCATTGAAGCTCAATTCTCCATGAAAGTGAGAAATTGAGAAATCGGCTTTTCCTGTAAATTGAGCTCTTCTGAAGTCAGATTTTCCTGTAAATTGAGCTCTTCCGAAGTCAGCTTTTCCTGTAAATTGAGTTCCTAAGAAATTAGCTTCTCCTGTAAACTGAGCTCTATAGAAATAAACCTGTTTGGTAAACTGAGCTCCATCAAAATTAGCTTCTCCTGTAAACTGAGCTCCATCAAAATTAGCTTCTCCTGTAAACTGAGCATCAATGAAATTAGCTTCTCCTCTAAACTGAGCATCAATGAAATTAGCTTCTCCTCTAAACTGAGCATCAATGAAATTAGCTTCTCCTCTAAACTGAGCTTTCGAGAAGTTAGCCAACCCCATAAATACTGCTTCAGAAAAATTGATTGACTTATCAAAATGTATCTCTTCGAATGAGATGTGTGGTAGATGGTATCCCACGCAGATCAGCGGTTCGGATTTCCCTAGCTTTTCAATAAATTTTCTTTTTAAGTTCTGCTCATTGGCTTCTTTATCTTTAGAATCTTTGAGATAATTTTCATCATGAAATATACATAATCCGCTGTCTAAGATATTTTCTTCTGGTTCTGGACATACATACGGAACATATTTTCCAGTTTTTTCATCACGATATTGAATATCAGTTTTGAATCCACAACGGGCCACTAATGTGTCAAGTCGCTATATGTCTTCTACATTTAATTTGATGAACCAGTCTTATACCGTGAAATATTATTTCGTCTAACCAACAGATCATCTGCAGTTGAAAATTCTCTTGATAAAACTTCATTCTCTGTCAGAATCCTGCGGGCATTACCAATGAGTTTAGCTGCTAACTCGACATCCAAAACATCACTAATCCCCAATGCTAGTTCAGATGGACTTTGGACGGCTAGTTGATAAACTGAATTAATATTGAGCTTTCTTAACTTGTCAAGTATGTCGCTAGTGATATCTGGGATCTTTTCCATGATTACTTCTTTAAGTCTACTAGAGATGCGCACCAAGCTGTCTTATGTTAACTATCTTTGAATTTTTGTTAATAAAATTAGCAGTAACTTAAAGACCGGGGGAGTGGGGTACGGATAGCGAGTCTCTGATTACCGATAGTTACTGTTGCTATTTTATTAGTATCAAACACACTTAGAATTTCACAGATCGTAGTTGCTAGTACAATACATCACACTGTAAATATAACAAATTTTACTGCATTAATCAAATGTCCCAAGCATACGAATATTGTATACAACCACTTTTCTGTGTTCGCTGCGAAGATGTCGGGCTCGACTGTAATTGCACTATTTATGGAACCAGCGAAGAAACAGTCATTTACAATACAATCTTACACATGTTAGAATACCATGCAGTTAAGCCAGACGAAATGACTACATGCATGAAACTGAAAATGTTAGAGAATATACGTGTACGCCACTCTCCCCCACCACAAAGTCAGCTGGCATATAATAGACATTTTTGATAAGCATTAGATATGTCTAGACAAACCCGTACGAAACTGGTTCCCCCAGAGAAAAATCAAGCTCTCGAAACATTAGAGGAATCTAGTGTACTAGAGCAAGATGAAGAGTCGGGGTTAACTGAGCTGGATAACGAAATTGAATGTCCGAGCTGCCATGAATCGATGGGACTACACTCAAGCTTCGATAAATTAGTGTACTCCTGTGAGAGCTGCAGTTTTTTGTTGAAATGTGTTTAAAGACAAGACATACATCTTGTCATAAGATTTTTGTTCAATCAAGACGTCAATCTTGATTTAGTAATTGAACATTGAGCGCTAATTTCATCTTCGATATCTTGAATCTTAACTAGTTGTTTTCGTAAACGAATTGCTTGCTTGAAATCGCTGTTGGCTTCCGCTATCTCTATGGCTCGTGCTTTGTCGCCATATTTAAGATCAGAAAGACGCCCGAGAATGCTTTCAAGCGTATCTATCTCGTTTATTAGAACGTCTGATTCGCGTAGATTATTGGAATCTTTCAACTTTAAATTTAGCTCTTGAACTCTTTCTTGGAGTACGTTTTCGAATTCGATACAATCAGCTAGATCTAATCGCATTTTAGTTGCT
>JAATVR010000814.1 GCA_014523665.1 Nitrososphaerales archaeon TH526 | reverse complement strand
TGATTCAATCTTTACAGAAACATAGGCAGGCCAGTATTGCAACAGGACTGGGACTAGGACAGTCTCAATCACAATCAATAAAACAGATTAAATCACAACTTGGTCAGCTACAAAAGCAGGTATCGCGCGTTCAAAAAGATGTTCAAAAGTTGAGAACGGCATCTGCAAAAAAAACAAAATTTAGAAAATTGAGTTCCATCATTGCTACTACCACCGTCAAACCTAAATCTAGAATGGTCAAAAAGAACAAAGCACTTGCTAGCACTAGGCGTGGAAAGCGGAGGATCAAGAAAAGGTAAATTGCATTACATCTATTATTTACAGGCTCAATGAAGAAAAAAAGTTATCTAAAAAGCTAGTGAACTGTAAATTAATTGGGTATAGGTTGTATAGGTTGTACATTCAAGTGATCTTACCCTTGCTCACATATGGATAATTCATTGTATCTATCAGTCTTACTTTGAGTTTGACTTTTTTGTCTTTGCCGAATACATAGATTGTTGTTAGAGGATTAACATACATGTAGAGTTGTCTACAAGCGCCACACAAAGGCTTTATCTGATCTTCATGATCACTTGTTACTCCTACTGCCTGAATTTTCGTGTATCCTTCTGATAATGCCTTATACAAAGCTATGGCCTCTGCGTGCAAAACCGTGCTTATAGATATTTCCAAGTTGCAACCACCAAAGACTCTGAACAAATCACTGCTTTCTGTTTCTAATCTTTTTTTGCTCTTCGATTTGGCTTTCCTCATAGCAAATACAGCGGCAGCCACCCTATGACCGCTAATACTAGCCTGGGCATAATCAAGATAGGAAAAAACAATCTCCCGCAGAACTTCTACTCGATTGAAATTATTCAACCGCATTCTCCTTAATTCTAATCTTCAGCAGTCTTATATCTTACTCCTATCTAGAAATAAACCAAAGTACTATTACAACTCACTAATCTAAGTATTGTTCTAATTGTTACTGCCCCATCTCGGAGCGAGCCCAGAGGTGATTTATATAAAATTTCAATCGGCTCTACTCTTCGTCAATAAATTGACGTAATAGTTTAAGTCGCCAGGGGTACTTTGGTATCGTTTCGATAATCAATTTGATCAAGAACCTCTTCGCACGATACCTCCTTCGATGAACTCAAGAGCATCTGATATGTTTCTAATGAATCACTAAAGAAATTCTCATCTTCGTTTCTGAATGCAGCATCACTTGGCCTTGAATCGGCTTCACTTCCTGCAGGGCGATTTTCAACCTTAATCCATTCATTTGGAGGATTGTCTCGATCGATTACAATTATACTATGTGTGTCGTAGTAATCGTATTTTTTGATAAGTAAATTTGCCTTTTTATCTGAGGGTAGCTTCATTTCTTCTTCACATAATAGACGGAGCGACTTTTCTATGGAGCCCTTCAAATCGAAACCTGCGTACACATTTTTTCCTTGAGTCTCCACATACTTGGAGTCAGGGTCTAGCACTAGAAACGTGAATTGGATTCCTCTGTTCAGATGAAAGCGAACCAAATTCATAAATGAATGAACTACAATTCTAAAATCTAATCCAGACATTCCGATTGATTTTGAAGCTAATGACAACATCAATCTAAATGGAGGTAGCTCAGAACGAGTCTCAAAGTGGACCCTTTTACCTCTCCCCATCGTTTCCAGCAGAATATCATTAGCGATATAATCAATACCTCTTACTGTACTTATCGCAAACAACTTGGCCAAAAGTGGCGAGTATTCATATACCTCCCCTTGTGTGACATTATGCCAAATCGGGAGTATAACCTTCCTTCCGAATAACATTGATTTATTATACAATGCGTCCAATTCTTCTCTAGGCCATTTTTTTGCAAAGAAATCTTTGCTGAGTATTACGACCCCATAATGCGAATCGTGGAATGGATGTCGAAGCTATTGGTTGAACTGATTCTTACATCACATGCATTCATATACCTAAGGTATCATCACTATTAAAACCATTAGCAAAGCTTTTGTTATCTGCAGCAAATTGATCAATCCAAACTTTAATCTCATT
>JAATVR010000813.1 GCA_014523665.1 Nitrososphaerales archaeon TH526 | reverse complement strand
AGTTATGCTCAGAAGTCAGATTGACCCATTGCCAGTTAACATCTATTGGATTGACATATGGTTTTACATCTGCATCTTCCTCAGTTCTGTATTCTAAATGTTCAATGAATAGATTGTTGCATACATCTTGTATTCTTCTTGTATCTGATCCAGGACTTGCAGTCATAGCCAAGATCATTGGATGTTCTGATTGATCGACATACTTTCTAGCTATTGCAGTATATGCATAATCCTTAACTGCTCTATGTGCTTCATCAAAGATTAGTAAACTAAAGTCATTCAAGTTTAATCGATTATCTAGCAAATCATTTCTAACAACCTCCGGTGTGGCAAATATAAGTCTGACATCTTTATTATTCCAAATCGCTGTCCTTGCTAATGGCTGAGTTTTGCCCGTAACTTCAGTCAGTTGATCTTGTGATACTTTTAAAACTGAAAAGAAAGATTTCATATGTTGCACTACAAGTGGTCTAGTTGGAGCTATTACAAGCACTCTTTTACGTCTATGGTCATAAAGAGCGTGTGCAGATACCAATATTGCTATAACCGTCTTGCCCAGCGCAGTGGGAATAATCACTAGTGTATTCTTATTATACGCAGACTCTGCAATATTCTTCTGATATGCCCTAAATTCTAGGGATTCCTCATAGATAAGTGGTGAGATATCGTGGTAGGAATTAGTGTACCGGTGTGCGCATACCAATGCTTATTTTTCGTATGTCTTATCTGTAAATATGTATGTTTTATTATATTCAACAGCTGGCTGTAATTCCAAGACTATAGCAGAAATGTTTGGATTCAGGTGGGAATATAATATTATTATTTGTAGAGATCAATTACCAGATTTGTCCCACAAATTTATCGATAATACCGTGTACGGTCTAGATGCAGTATATGCATGCCAAAAGTCTTCTTATGGGCAATAGTATCGCGGCATGGTAATCGTTCTGAAGAAAGTTTAGTCATTTCTTAACTGCCTACCCACCTATCTACTTGCCTGCTTTTTCGATTCTGTCCTGGTTCTTGTAGTAGCAGTCGATGACTTTGTATGGATTGATTTCTGTTGCATAGCCACATTCATTACTATAGATGTCAAGACCTTCAAGAGTCTGGATACTGTTTAGTATTTCGTCTGTTTGATTGTTGGCCTTTGACTCGGCGTCCATAAGTCTATCAAACTCTCCTGAAGTCATGTTTTCTACTTGGGCCTCATATGTCGAGTTAACTGCTATGGTGGATGCATACGTGTATTCATTTTCTGGGAGTGTCGCTAGCCGTGTACCTAGACATAGACCTAGCGCAATAAGAAGTGGCCCCGTATAGAGTTGCCAGTCGGTCATTTCTTACTTTTTAAGTAGACACTCTATGGTTTAAGTCTTAATCATCCCATTCGTTACCATCGTAGTCTTCTAGCCTCTGCTCTTTTTTCGATTTCTTTTTAGCATCACCCGGGTCAGCTTCTATGGCAGTCTTACGTCGGTCGGCTACAAACTTCACCATATGCCTGTCCATCTCCTAGGGAACAGGTTTGCCGCGACCCTCTTAGTTTATTAGGTCTATTTTTCCCAAGGATTCGGGTCGACTGAAGCGATGTGGGGATTTATTCATAGTATATGCCATCATCTGAGTCTTGTCTGGGTCTGCTGGTGTATACATTCTGTACCGTCAATACTAAGACAAGAATTATTGCTAAGAAAAAGATAGATTTCATTTTCTGTGATCTTGCACCCAGTGGAACGCTGAATTAGAAAAGATAATATCCACCTTTCTTGGTAGCTTTACGTCAGTGAAACTAGACTGAACTATTTCGACATTATCAAAGCATTGAAGATTAGTCCTTGCTTGTTCTAACATATTAGAATCAATGTCAACAGCATAGACTTTTCCACTTGGAACTTTCTTGGCTAGATCTCTGGTCAACAATCCAGTACCACATCCCGCATCCATAACAATTTCATTACCATGCCAGCTTCGCAATTCAATGACCTGTTGGCCCCATCT
>JAATVR010000812.1 GCA_014523665.1 Nitrososphaerales archaeon TH526 | reverse complement strand
GTAGACAAACTCTATAACTATTTCAAGAATAATGAATCTATTTCATCCGATGTCATATTTGAAAATGCACCGACTGATGCTCCATGGGGAGAAAGATATTTTCATATACGTGAACCAGATGGATATCAACTTTCATTTGCAAAAGTGCAGAGGAAAATATAACTTAATATATGAAACCCTATCTAATAGTAATGCAATACAATATTGGGTAAACCATATCAAGACTTCTTAGAAAAACTTGATAATAAAGAACCTCAGACCAAAGATAAATATATTAACGGTTTTAAGCACTACACTCTTTTTTTAAAAACAAAAGACCCCAATTCTTTAATTACTAAAAAGATTTATTCCCCTCAAGAGATTCGAAAGATAGAAGACAAGATAGTCAGTTACATTATTTTTCTAAAGAAACAAGGACTTAAACATAATACAATAGAGGGAAGGAAGTCTGCAATCCAATTCTTTTATCGAGCTAATAGAATAACTTTTGATTGGCACCATATCTCAGGGTACATTCCTAGACCTGACGAAGCAAGAGAAGACGAAGCTTATACTACTGAAGACATTCAAAAAATGCTTAATGTAGTCACTGGAGAGAGAGATAGATTTCTACTCTATCTTTTAGCAAGTACAGGAATGAGAATTGGTGCGCTAACTGACCTCAAATATGGAGATGTTGAACGATTGACACCTGAAGGTTATGGAGGTAAACACCTTTACAAAATTGTAGTTTATAGAGGCACCAAATCAAAATATTATACGTTTACTAGCTTTGAGTGTGCTGAAGCTTTAGACAGTTACATTGAATATAGAAGACGAATGGGAGAAAACATAACCCCAAGTTCACCTTTACTAAGGAATGCTATTAGCTCCAATCTACCCTGGGTTAAGAAATTAAAAGAGGTCAAACCTGTAAAGTCGTTTACAGACCCAATTTATCGAATAACAAACAAAGCAGGGATTAGAACTAGAACTCACAATAGACAAACCCAACATAAGCATATGCTTGACCACGCATTTCGTAAGTTTTGTAATACCCAAATGATAAAAGCAAATGTTGAACACAACACAAAAGAGTTTGTCTTGGGGCACAAAATAACAAGAGGCCTCGATAACAGTTATGATAGAACTCCAGAACGTGAAAGACTTGCTGAATATATGAAGACAATGGACTTGCTCACTATCTCACCAGAAAATAGACTTAGAAAACAGGTTGCAGAACAGGAGCATACTATCCAACACAAACTGGCAGAGAAAGATAAACAAATTGAAGAAATGATACATAAACAGGAACAGTTTGAGCAGCTAATTCAATCACTTATTGATTCAGGACAACTACAACCTCAAAGCAACCGATAGTTTTTTTGAATCATATTCATATTGGGCTGTTTAATAAATAAATTCTGAATTCTACACTATAGATAAAGGGAATCAGTATACTCTCTAACATTATTCTATTATATTCTTATGTATTGTCGATGCGCTCCAAAGGAGTGCACCATAGATTTATTTTATCTTGAACATGCAGGAAATGTTTGAATATGATCCCATTGAACTTCAAGCCATTACTTCAGTTCCCCTCAATTCATTACTTTCAAAAACTTTGATTTCATCATTGAAAACGACCGCCAGGCCGCGTAACTTTGTCCAGAGTCAAGTAGAATAATAGATACATCCTGTAAATCTCAATATTGATTCATATTCAGATAATAGAACTTGTTACGTCATCGCTAGCAAGATCATGCACGAGATTCAAATCATGAAAATATTGTTTTTATTAATATGCCCATTTTTTCTAACTGCCATTATATGATTCAAGTGAATGTGCGTCATACCATCACTATCGACGACAAGACGTATCGGCGGCTGAGAGGTAGGGGCAAGTTTGGCGAAACGTACTCGGAAGTAATTTCAAGATTAATCGAGGACGGTGTTAATCATGATCACAATAGTTGATTTTCTCTCACGACAATGTAGGGAACGAAATCACAATCGGTGTTTCGGAAGATGGACAGGCGTTGGCATCGAAGTGATCTGCAATTGCAGCTGTAACCACAAGGAGTCAAGAAAAGAATGACCCAACAAGTTAACGAAGGTAGTAATATTATTGCTTTAAAGAATTCTTTGCAAGAACTATCATTTGATCAACTACTTGATGAATTAGGCAAAATGAAATTAAAACTAAAATTAAGTGTTATTATCCCTATAATTTTCGAAAGAGGAAGAGAAAAATCATTAACCGATTTGCAAATACGAGAAATCATAAAAGCGAGGATCGATATCCCCGAGAGTACCTACCGACGTTATTTACCTGAAAGTGCTAAAGCTCACAAATATCCGAAACGTAATAGATCGCTCAATTTGAGCGAAAATGACGGTAAGAAATCTGTAAAAGAAAATACCAGTCGAATGTCTGTTAACACCGAATTAAATTCAGGATCAGCGACGAACAATAGTACTAAGCCAATTTTAGGACGTGTATACAGAGACTGGACTTTAGAACAACTCATTTCGAGATATGAGGATATTGAGACACAAAATGAGATATTGTCCCAACAGTTAGCAGATGCTAATCTCAGAATAGAAGAACTGGAACAACTGGAAGAACATCTACTTCAGGAAGGAATAATGACATATGATTAGTAGACCAAGGAAACCTTTCTGCGGTATTCATGATAACATTGAAGATCAATGGACGACTGAGTGTTTGATTGATGAACTAGCACTTCATCTTGCTCAAGTTACGGAGCAAATTGCAAAAGAAAATGGTGAAAAGATCACTGTAAGGAAGTATTATCATCAGGCTAAAAGCCTTATGAGACTAATTCCCATTGCTAGGCCACCTCCAGTATTTATTATTTCTAATTCAGATCTAACACCACGATTAAGAATTGAAATAGAATCGATTAGAGATAGTCCCATTACACTACGATATGTACTCACTCAATCCATCGGTCGTATTTTTGAGAATTTGGATTTTAGATACTATCATCTTAGTTTGGCTAGAAATTTAAGAGTAAAGCTGTCTCTATGAAATTATCATTACTACAAATTGATATGGCTGATTATGATGACAATGACAACTATCAATATCACAACCATTTCTGATAATACTTAACGATCGATTTGCACCATGACAAATCTTGATTCTGCCTTATGGAAACGAATGATCCAAATTGTACAAATAGAAAATAGACCATTCAGCCTCATCGATTTTGTTCCTAAGTTCAGTATATCTGGCCAGGAATGGTCTATCGGATATGGTACTTTTCGAAACAAGATCTCATTACTCTGTAAACAAGGGAAGGTAGATGTTGAGTACTATTCTCCACAAGCCTTCTACACCTTATCAGGCATAAAATTTAGTAAGCCCCTAGATCACCATACAGGGGTCAAAGACCCCGTACTAACATTGATGCGACAGCAACAGCTAGAGCAACAACAACAACAACACAATATTCGCAGAATAATAAATCATCCTATATACAAGCTTATACAGAACCTTCCTTTTGATAGTAATGCTTTACATGATATAAGGTTAAGGTTTAGGGTTGGTGGAATATGGCTTTTGTTTAGCACGTTTAGTGAGAACTATCAAAGATCAAATCCTGTTAGTAAAGACATACTTTTCAAGGTGTTTAAAATAGATCAACTTATTGTCAGGGTAACTATTCATCGCACTGATACAATAAGCCTCATGATTGGTTGCTCTTCTTCGCCAGTCGCTGTAGACACTGATGGTATTTTACGATTGACGAACGCTCTTAGAACTGTGAGGGAAAGCCTCCTTGAGGTCATTATTGATTCTGGTAAGGTACTACAAAATTCGAAATTAATTATACCTTGTATCATGAGCTGGTTAGTTACTTTGTGGCACTTTGGAGCCGATGCTTCCGTCACATATACGGGCGAGAAATTCTTCGCTTCTTGGCAAGTTGGTCAGAATGCGTTATTGGCCGTCTATAGTAAAGAGTGGAAAAGAAAAGGTAAACATGCAGAAAGGAGAATACGAATAGAACTGCAGGAATCACCAAAAAAACCGCTTCAAGAAGCCTTAGAAGACAAGAGAAACATGCTTGAAAAATTAAAGAAAGGGGGATGAGGTTGGATTCATTTCAGAAAATAGAACCTGAGTTAATAAGAAAGCTGAAGTTGGCAGGAATCAATTCCATCGAAAGTCTCGCTATCATAAGTCCGGTGGATATCTCCAAAATATTAGAAATAGAAATTGACGAGGCTGTATCAATATGTAACAAAGCGGCCATCGAACTCGAAGAAAGTGGAAAAATATCTAGAAGTTCCTTGATAGAACGTAATGATCGATCTAGTCATAATAGATCGTATATCAAGACAGGTTCACAAGAACTTGATCAGTTATTTGGTGGAAATGGGATAGAAACAAAAGCAATTACTCAATTCTACGGTCGGTCCGCCACAGGAAAAACGCAGATTTGTCATACCTTATGTGTGACTGTTCAACAACTACAAAATAGTTACAAAACAATTTACCTTGATACTGAAGGTACATTTAGGGCAGAAAGAATAGCTGAGATTGCAAAAGCAAGAGGTTTGGATCCCAGTAAAGCCCTTCAAAATGTGAGATGCATTCAACCGTTAAATAGTGCTAGGTTTGAATCAATTTTGCAGCAGGATCTTTTATTGCAACTTAACCAAGAAAACGACATCAAGTTATTAGTAATTGACTCTATAATAAATCCATATAGAGCAGAATATTCTGGACGTGGAATGCTTTCGCAGAGACAGTCCAGATTGAGCAAAGTAATGCATCTTTTGCAACAGATCGCGCGTGTGCATGACGTAGCCGTCGTCATTACTAATCAGGTTCACACTTCCGTAGATGGATATAGTTACTGCTTGGCTGATTCGGATAGACCTATGGGCGGTAACGTTATTACGCATACAAGCACATTCATAATTCGGCTTAAGGGAAATTCTTCATATCTTATGGCAGAAATGAAGAAGAGTCCTTGTTATCCTGAAACGGTCAAATGTTTTGGAATTAATGAGGGCGGAGTCGGGGATATTTCTCATGGTCATATGGATTAGTCGCGTAGTCATGTCAGTCCCTAAATAATAACCAATCAACGACGACCAATATACTAGAATTTCATTTATATATAGAAATCCTTCTCTCAGATATCTAATCGAATATCCTCAGAATTGGGGATCTCTTATCTGAAAAAGGGGATCAAAGAACATATGTCAGTTAAGACAGTTAAGACGAGGACCATATTGGATCCTCTCTATGGATTGATCTTCACATGGCCTGATCGATGAAGATTAACCATTAATGAGACAACATCAAAAGTTATACTTCAGGTTGTTATGGCCTCCGTTTGATTTAATGCCTTATTCTGGGAAAGGGTGGCATAATAATGTAAATTAGATGTGGTATAGCAGTATACGACATTAATTCAGACATTGCCTACTCATAGCACGCATAAGCCATGCGTTCAAGAGCGGCGCTACATAGTTTATAATTTTGGTTGCCCCGCTCATTTGTCTTTTATATAGATAGAACTTTTGTACTAAAACCCATAATTTATACAGCATTTCCTTCAATTGACTCTTGGTAAAAGTCACTACAGCGATAGGGGGACTAATGTAGATATCATAATGAATAGTGTCCTGTCTTGTACGACGATGATGGGCAAATATTAGATCTATAGTACTGTCATGCATAACCGTTAATTGATTAAATTGCTTTTGTTTCTTTTATTCTATAAGAAGAATCAGCAAGTGCTGTACGAAAGGGGATAGCTTCTGCTGCTACAGCTTTTCATGAATGTTTTCGTCATTTAGTAAGAGAGGCTAACTCAGATTGTATCTTAATTAACAATCTTATTATTTTCTCGTAGTGATTCTTTAAGAGCAGATTCTTTGTCTTGCTACGCAACTCAGGAAATGCGTTTTGAGATTCCCTTATCCTAAAGAGTGCAGAATCAATCTTATTTACATAGAGAACACGGCTTAGTCTAAGCAAATAATACTCTGCTTTTAACAAAATAGCCTTGTCATTCTGTGAAACATCAGTGCGTGTAGCGAACGTCGAAAGCGCTCTCTTTTGCTCTTCTATATCTATTCTAACTTTAGAAAAAAATTCTTCGGACATAGGCTATTTGTTGTAAACAAGATGGTTTAATTATTTACCTCGTTCTTTTCTGAGGTTTGAGGTCAGATTATAGTAAGATAGGTGAATAGAGCTCATTCCGATATCAGTTTGATGCAGAAAATTACAAGAAATAACATATAGTAACACAAGATAGCAAGAGCTAAATCATTGTAGGTATAATTGATTCAGGGGAGAATGAATAAGAAAGAAAAAGAAGCTCTTGTCTTGGCATTAGCTGAAAAAGGAGCGACTTATAGAGAGATTACAAAGCGGGCTGGAGTAGCTCCAAACACGATCAAGGCAGTTTTGAATAAAGCAGGTCTTGACGAATCTAGTTCAATATCCTCTAGAGCATTTGAGCTTTTTTCAGAAGGGAAAACCCCTTTAGAGGTAGCCATAAAATTGAATCGCGAAGCGAATGAAGTGATTCGTCTTCATCAAGAATACTTTATGCTTTTAGGATGCACCGAATTTACTAAGGTTTACCTTCAGATCAAAGATAATCCGTGGCCTTATGTGAATCTTGTCAAACTAACTCAAAATTCGAGAATGAAAGATGGTGAAGTAGTAGAGCTGCTTAAGATTGCAAACGGATATCTTCCTCGGGTTAGACTAGAATACGATATACTCAAAGATGAATTAAATTCGTGGAAAGCTGAAATAAGCAATGCAGTTCGACTCTATCAAGATTTTTGTAACCGTAATCTGGAATTAAAAAAGAGAGAAGATGCGCTTCAATTGTCTATTAATGAATTGGAAGCCAAAGAGGGAGAATTGCAAATGACGAGGTTCAATGAGTCCGCATCAGAATTTCAGGACAATGAGGCAGACAACACCAGTCTGAAAGAAGTCAAACACGGAGACATTCTCTCAACGAATGATAGATTGCTACCGGCGATCAGTTATCATAAGAATGAAGATGAAACGCCTCATTATCCTTCCCAAATTGAGTCAACATCTAGGACATTAATTTGTGACACTAAAGATTTATTTTAAGTGCCCCGAGTTTCCAAGATCAACCTAGTACCTCTACATGGATTTGTATGTATCAGTCTTAGACACCTAGCGCAACCACTTAATCTGCCAGATGTATTAACTACATTCTCAGGCGCGGCAGCAAAAACATCTATAATAAACCTAGGAACATCTATTGTGCCAACCTATCCACGTCATCCGCTGGTCATGGCCCAACAGGCACTAGCTTTACACGATCTTGCACGAGTTGGCACTTCGATTAAGAGACTTATTTAAGGGGTAGAAGACTACTCCTAATAATTGTCTGAATCTAATATGGATTTCATTCGTTAAATTACTGAAATTATCAAAATAGATGGTATAAGAAACAAGTAGTTAACGCCAATGGTAAGTAATTTCCTTGACTTTCTGGTAGAGATGACATCATGAGTTTCTATTTCGATGCATTTCTTACAGTCAGTCTCATTTGAGGTATCGATGGATACGAATTCATCATAGACTTCTTCTTCAATAAATCGTCTTCTGTCAGCTGGATTTAAAAACATTAACTAATGATTTGTAACCCAGTTTCTATTTAAGAAATACGATTGATTTTCATAATAGATAATAATACCAGTTTTTGGCTTTAGTAATTTGGTTTTTACAAACTTATAATTCAATAGGGCGCTAGGTGAATTCCAAGTATTTCTTAATAATGCCAATCTAACAATTGTTTCATCTAGGATCTGTTTTCAATTATTGCTACATCTAGCGTATCTTCATTAAGTAGCATTAGTTTTTGGAGGTTTGTAAGGATAAAATCTAGACGATACTTCTTTGCCTTCTAGCTTGTGTTTGAAAGATATTGTACGATCATTTTACAAGTTCAGCAATAAGTTATATTGTAGATGTTGTACTCTCTAAATTGCACTTCTTTCTCCAGATGCGGAAGAGGGTAGAGTAGATTTCCTTTCTTCTGACTTCCTGCTTGCGGTTAGGAGTCAGAAACTTCTGCAATAGAAGACAGAATAATAGTATCAAGAAGATGTTAATAAGCATCTATTTTTGACGTTATTATCGATCAGTGCCTAATCTAAGGATCTCCGAGATTTCATATTTCATAGACAACCATACCCCTTTTACGATGACCAACCTGGACAAGTACGTCTGCATGGACTGAAGTGCATTGAGCAAATATCACAATATTTTCCACAGTACGAGATGAGTCAGGCGGCGGATTGTCATCATTAATTGCTGACCTAATCATGTCTTTCAAATGACTAGAATTATACCATACACTCTCGTATTCCCGTATGTCACGCAGAAAATTATGCGCCAATGCTCTACAAACATGAATGTAATACTTGTCATAATCAGACGATTTGGGCCTGTAACGATAAGGGGATCCGCGTATTCTAACAACTAGAGGTCCAATAAGGTCATATCGAGTTCGATCAACACAGATGTTTCCAAGGCCTTCGATGCACGCTCTCGCAACATCAATCTTAGAATAGTCGTCCTCTGCTTCTTCTAAAATGCGAATCAATTTAGCTTCTGCGAACTCTCTATGATGAGGCCCAAAGCAATTTGCTGCATTTACTGCTGCGAACCAATCATCGTTAGCTTCTAAAATCATTTTTAATAAGGTAGGTGTAGATTGCTTAGGGAATGCTCTGCATAGAGTTTGAAGTACATATTGATTCACGATACCCAAATATTCATCGTGCTTGAGGATATCAGCAAACTTTTCGAACTCTATGGTATTCTGTCTGCATAATCGCTTAACAGCTGGAATGCTAACGCATGGATCTTTACTAGAAATGCTTTCAATAGAAGGTGATATAGGATGCCCAGCTCCCTGTGTGTCTTTTCGTCCACGGGATCTTTGTTGTGGATGATATCTGAAAGGTATAAAGAACTCGACTCTATATGGTGCATACAATGAAGTTGCATACAATGAAGTTGTATACAATGAAGTTGTAAGAGTAGTGTCGTCAAGTCAGATCAGTTATTTTGTAGTTATTTTGGGATAATACTTCTAGTAGTGATTATAGGAATCTGTCTAGTCTTACTCCAATTTATACTTGCATCAGGACCGCGCAACTACTACTCTGAGGATTATGAAGATGTATCAGGAGCACCGGAATGTTGGGTAGATGGTTATGATGCTGGATTTGCTCAGAAATATGATAAAGATAGGGCTGATGAATGTAACGACATTCCAGGAGGTCAATACAATGCATCTTGGAAATACGGATGTATTGACTCAGGATTAACAAAGATAGATTGTAACCAAATAAAAGATAATCCAGAGCATTTAGAACATGAATCATTGCAAGAAGAGAATAGAAGAAGTTGTTATGACAAAGGATTTGAAGACGGTAACTCTAGTCTAGCTTTCAATAAAGATAGAGATCATGGATGTTCTGAATATAGTAGTGCATACAGATATGGATTCAATGCAGGCTGTGAATCAATAGGTAATACAGACGATAGCTGTGAATTAATAATTGAAGGGCATGAGCTTTACTGCCCTGACAATCCAGATGATCCAGCTTGCACTGAATTCTTACACAATGCTACTAACAAAAAACCAGCAGAAGTTTGTAATTCTCCTGGTGGGTGTTTCAAAGATCAAGATCCAGAAAAATATTGTCTCAACTATAATGATCCAACGTTCTGCAAGACTGTTGGAAATATCTGTGATGCAGGAGGTTTTGTAAAACCAGAAGATGCATACTGTAAGGGTGTAACAGACTAAGGGTGTTGAGGTAGATGTCATCACTAATAAATATGGAGATAAAGAGCGTCGTAGTTGGTAGTTGTATAGGCGCTAAATCATCCCAGATATTACAGGCATCTCATGAACAAGATATAAGAAGCAATCGTGAAATTTACGATACGGGAGACTTGTCTGAAGTTAATTTTGCATATAATAATATTACATTTCATGTATACCCTGTTCTTAAAATTGCAAATGAGAGAAGTAGCGGGACAGATGTTTGGCTAGGAGAAAAAGAATCAGATAGCTATACCCTCTCACAAGAGTAACATGAATTAGTAGTTTGTAGCATAAATGAGTTTAGTCGAAATGAGTTTAGAGACAGGTTAGTCAAATTTGTCATCAGATCACTTGTATAGACCGGCTTTGTGTTAATGCTACATCAGGAACAATTCTAAGCCGAACCATTAGATTTCATTCTACCTTATCTACCGTATTCTGACTTTCTTGTTCCATCTTCCTTTTCGTAACTGTCAAAAACAACAGGAGTAGCCTCCTGTACATCCACAGCAACCAGCAAGAGCCTTGGTTCACCCTTTTCGAAGCTTGTGGAAATAGGAAACCTTGCAAGCTTTTCTAAGCTTTCTTTCAACGGTTTATTGTTATAGATGTACCAAGTATTTAATGGATCAAAAAATCTGCTGTCTAACAAAGGCATATTTGGTACAAACTCGTTAGGAACTCCTTCCAAAATAAATTCCTTAGTACTGAGATATCTCCTGGCAGACTCTCCTGAAGCAATTCGTTTGTCTAATCTATGCCAAGAATCCCAATAGTGAGTAAAGTAAGGTATTTTTTCAACAGACGACTGTGTAGACAGATATTCCCAAAACTTGACAAGCGTCTCATCAGATCCTTCCCAGGTTTTATTTTCCTTCACATAGCTTACCAATATAGCTGCATTTATCGCACCTATTGACGTTCCAGATACAATATGAAACATTGGCTCCTTTCCCATCCCTTTAGCTCTACTGTATTGTGAAAGTTCCTCTTTGATAGCTTTGTAAGCTCCGGCTTCATATGCACCAATCGACCCTCCTCCTTGAAATATTAAGGCTCTATTTACGCTTGAATTCATAAATCTCTTCACAAGATGCCGTATTTAGAAGTATTCACTGTATCCACACACAAGCTGAGTAGTGTCGATTGCTAGCTATAGATGTGAGAAACTAACTCTACGGTAGTAGATGATGATGCTATCAGGTTTGTAACTAGGAGGAACAAGAGAGGAGTAGCCGCAGTGCAAGAAGATAAGGATAAAGATAGGCCTCACATATTCAACATAATGAAGTATAAGCATATTGTACTACCTAGATTCGGTGGACCAGAGAATCTCTTACTAACTAAGGACGAGCTTCTTGAACCACAAGCTAATGAAGTGCGTGTAAAGGTGCTTGCTGCAGGAGTATCCTTTGCAGATATTCTTATGCGAAAAGGGGTTCATCCGGAATCTTGGAATCTTGGAAGAACACCATTTACTCCAGGAT
>JAATVR010000811.1 GCA_014523665.1 Nitrososphaerales archaeon TH526 | reverse complement strand
TGATACCCTTGTTATAGAAGCAGATATTTTCAAGAGATAATTACGACAATACTTTGAAGTAAAGAGTAAGTTACTGCCATGAGCCTTTAATAACTTTGTAACTTATGTTATGCCGTCCAGTGCTTTGAGGATACTAATTGCGGAAGATGATCCTGATATATCAAATCTTTATAAAAAGGCCCTAGAAAAAAGAAACCATAATGTTGTCCTTACCGCATCTGGAGATACTTGTATTCAGAACTATTTAGATAATCTACCTCCTACAGCGACAATCCACAAGCCCTCTTCAAGGGTTGCAATGACTTCTAAAATGGATTCTTCATACCACAGAGAAATGAATTACGAAAGCAGTCATACCAAGAAGACTGGCCCCATGTTTTTTGTGGAGTCATCATATGATATTGTTATTCTTGATTACAAGATGCCAGGCATGAATGGTATGGATGTTGCAAAAGAAATACTAGCAGTTAATCCCTGTCAGAGAATAATATTTGCTTCTGCATATGTGGAAGAAACTTTACGAGAGTCTGTAAAGCAACTTAAACTGGTGATTGAATTAATGCAAAAGCCTTTCTCTTTAAGCCGACTTATAGACACAGTAGAAGATAAAGAAGTATACGAAGAACTAAAGAATCTTAATTTGAATGTGGCCCGGATTAGGGATGCAGAATTGTCTCACCAAACACTTATGGATTTATTGGAAAGATTAAGGAAAATACAGAAGAATAGAGCGTTCTGAGCATGCCTCTCCCGTTAAGAAAAAGTATTTATAATTTCAGAAAAAATGAGTCCTCAGCTTTCTCCCTGGTTTATACCGTTAGTTCGATAGTTTAAATGAAGGCCTAGAACTATTTATGAACGACGATTAGCCTAACGAATCTGAACCCTATATAGAAAGGCTAATCTTGTTGGCTTTTATCTGTGTATATTACAAGAAGGAAGTAGATGACCTCAATAGGAATAGGAGGGGAGAGTCATACACGCCATATTTAGCTCTGAAGTTTTCATCGGAATCTATATTATCTACATCGTCAAGATTCTTTACTAATGTCTTCCAATCTTTTATTAGGTCTGTTTTTTCGAAATTTTCTTCTGTAATACCGCAGCCAGTATCCAACAAACCAGATTTCTATTGTTTGTTGTTTGCCTGTCTTCCATCCTCTTGTTGTAAGATATAAGAATCGAGACTCATTTGGCAAATTCAAATAATTGTTCTTATCGTCTATACTAATTATTTATCGCGTTGATATTGAGGTTCACTTGTTATCTTGTCACTACCGATCAATACTTTTCCATTAACATTTAACCAATTGATCTTTTCTTGATAGTTAGGCATATATCTATAAACTAAATCCCAATAGTTAATACCTCTTTGTGCCGTTATATGAACTCATTACATGATCTATGAAGAGTCATGTATGGATCCTGCGATAGCAACATCCGGCAACAATGTATGTGTTGGATGGAAAGATAGTTCATTTGCAGACTTTGACCACGAGACTTTTAAGCAACAATTCAGGGAGTTTACATCGTGCAGTTGTAGCTGCATCAGGAAACAATATACATGTGATAAGTTGAGTTCTCTAACCTACACACAGGATGATCATTTCTTTTCCAAATAGAATTGCCTATAGCCTACTTTAACATAATAGACAGAAACAAGTTCATTCTGATTATCAGTGATTCCTGTATATGGATAATGAGAGGATAAAGTTTGATCTAGCTGTATCAAAAGCAATGGGTACCCAAATTACTAATGCTAAGACACGGTAAACCAAAATATGATTATTTGTCATAGCGGCAAAGCAATTTCGAGAAAGATTCTGTGATAGGTTGTTTAGTGTGTTCCTCTATAAACATCCATTGCCCCGCAGGATTAATTTCTAAAAAAATGATTCGTCCTTCTGGTGTAAGCATCATTTCTATTGCTCCATATACTAGACCAAGGTGATTCATGAGTCTTTTGAAGCGTTCTTGTGGATCCATCGGCAAACTGTAAGGTTCAATCCTGGCTGAGTGCATATCCATACGATAATCGACTTTATATGATGTTTCTTGAGAATAGATAGATGCTGCAAAAACATCATCGCCGATGATAGTTATACGAAGATCGAATTGGGCTGGAATGTATTCTTGGAATATAACTGGTGCAAAGCGAAGATTATCAAGTAAGTTTAATTCCTGTGGATCAAACAGCCTTGTTTCACGCCAATTCAGCTCCGTTGCAGTAAAGGCCTTGTAGACTGTGTTTTCAATACCATATTGGCTAACAAATTGCGTAACCTCTTCCGGATTGTTTGTAATCAGAGTTGAGGGGATCTCAAGTCCGACTCTCTGAGCAACTTTTAATTGATACGGTATTGAAGCTGCTTGCTCAGTTCGAATAGGATGGTTTATCCAGAAGACATCTAATCCTAGCCAAAGACCAGAAATCGCTTGTTGACACTCATTCATGGCAATATAACGATATGATAAATCTGTTATTTCTGGGTGAAGTTCGAGTGGTTGGGGCCTACGCCACCATATTACTCTACAAGACGAAAGAGAAATTGTGTTTCCATTACTATCCTTGAGATAATGATTCACATTTACTTTCATGTTTGCTATAACGCATACAAATATGCATGCTTCTGGGAACACATAGAGATCCAATACTAATGCTTTAACACCGTCCCTGTTCAAGCATTTCAATACTCCCTGGGTATGATGATCTTTTTTCGGTCGAGATTATCAAGATCACGTGAAATTATACATCTCCATTCCTAAACTTGGGTTGATTAACAGAATCTTATCTGTGGAAAAGCTACTGATTCTCTTGTGCTGACGATAATCGTCGCATCTTATAGTATTCGTTTTAAAGATGCTCAAGGTTTCTAATACCTATATTAAGTTGGTCTTATAACCTTACTATATACTCCTTATATTCTGCTATGATTTCTTCGTAAGACTCTAAACCAGAAAGACCTAACCCCCCTTGATTACGAGTCCTGACCGTCGAGTGATGTGGAGTGGCCAGAATAAACGGCACATTAGTAGTTCTAAATCGCGATAGCCTCCTTCTTGTAAGATTGGTTGTAGATTCCAGAGATGGAATTCTAATATTATCTCCAACTTGTTTCAAGTCATCATCTGCAATCTTGAATTTTCTTGGCGCTATATCAAAATTTGGGTTTTGAAGGGGGATCAACTTCACCAACTAGCCAGTTAAAAGCTGCTATTGCATTAATTATTCCGGCCCCAGAATGAATATCCCATCCGGGTTGTCCTATGTCCTCTGCCGTTTCCTTTAATCCTTGCTTGATCTGATCTTGAGTCAAACTCGGTCTTCCTCCCTTTAATAATGCTACCACTCCTGCAGCTATCGGTGTAGCGGCAGAAGTACCATTGTCGCAATTTGAGTACCCTATGAAATGAGTTATTGAACAAAAGTCTGGCTTACTAGGATCTAAAGATGCTGGACCCGGGGTTAGTAATTCAACTATCTAAGTATATGTTCGACTATTGGCAAGTTTACGTCGAGTTTCATGGGAGACGAATAGTAGCATTACTACTTCTGGTTATGATCTGGTTCCTGTTGTTTATGTTTCCTCCTATAAAAATATAAAATTAGGGGTGCAATAACTGCGAGATATTGTTTGCACCACTTTCGAGCGTCATTGCGCATGAGCGTCATAGTCGACGTGTTACTGTTGAAATGCGTCGATTAGGATTCAACTGGGTCCGTTCTAAGGATTGGTCAGATATGACAGACATGATCTTTAAATTAGCCTTGGAATTAAACAAGTAAGAATTTACATCAACCATGACATTTTCCTTTGCAGTAACCACATTTTTAAGACGACTTGGAAGATGTTATGGCGGATTTATTGTAGTAGCAAATCAACCATTCGCCCCACTAAAAGATCTATTTTCATGCTGTAACAACTACAGCTGAAGAAAATTCAGAAAGTTGTTGAAATGTTAAGGATCATAGTTGGAACTTAAAATACGCTGATCTGAAAGATGCAGATTACGACATACCCTGATCTTAGTTATAAACAAATGATAATAATTGAAAACACATTAGAAACTAAAGCCATAACTAAATTATTGCAACTACAAATACTGTGAACCCCAAACCTATAATCGTAGGGGTATCTCCTGTACATATATATGGCGACTTATCAGTCTCGGATACAAGCTACGTAGCCAATTCTGGTTCAGACTCCGTTCCCTTTGTAAGAGTATACAGTCGAAAACAGAGTGTATCAAGAGATAACAATGTTTTTGAGCAAGATCTTTGACGATATTCCAGTAATCTATTCCATCTATGTCAAATTTCGTACCGCCAAATAGGCATCAAAAAAAAGCGCTTGTGATCGAGCTTTACAATCAGGGTAAGACTAGACGTCAAATAGCAGAAATAGTTCACATGTCGTTCAAAGACATAGCTGATATCATTAATGAATACAGTGGCGAAGATAAGCAAATCAACAAACCAGAGAAATCAAAAGATTCGCGCGCTTTTGAGCTTTTTCTACAAGGCAAACAATCAGTTGAAGTTGCGATAGAGTTGGATATGCCCGCCGAAAAGGTTGAAGAGCTACATGTTCAATATTGGGGACTCTCAAATTTAGACAACTTGGAAATATTATATCATGAAGCAGAATATTCTTTGCCGCTACTTCTGCGACTCCATAACACACTTAAAGACAAGAAAATTACTAAAGACAAAGATATTCATGAATTCATAGAACTAGTGAATCATAGTTTACCAGACATTAGAAACAGATTTGGTATAGTAATTCATAGACAGAGGTTTAAAGAAACTTCAATCGTACCCTCCAGGGTCAGAAGAGAGGACAATACTGATGAAAATCATATTAAGAGGAAGCCATTGCTGACAGAAAGAATATTTAAAAAAATTTATGCATGGTAGTCCAGGTAGTCTGCTATTTAGCCAGATTCAATCTACACAGAATCCTGGGACGGCCACTTTCTTGAAAATATGTGGATATACCACGGTGCTAGCAGGATATTTAGATATGCTGGACTGGAAATCTGCGTTGCCATAAAAGTTGCTTGATGGTTTCTATGGACTCGAAAACAAGGTATGCAACAAAAGCAGAGCTTCCAGCAATTCCCCGGTGAAGCTGCACAGATATGACTCCTGGAAATTTCTTGGTGATTCCAGCGGCTGAAGTCCATATCTTTAAGAGCTGGTCGACATCATCAGAATTCATTGTGAATGTATTGATGAGAATAACAGGGCCAACGTCCTTTTCCAGTTGCTTGCTCAGTGGTACTCTTTCATCCATTTCAACGGCCTTTACCATATCTTATCTTTAGGATACTTGATATTTCAGGTTTTATTGAAAATTTAGCAGATATCTTCAGAACGTCATTCAGAATGCGATGGAAAGGGATAGGTAGGTAAGTTATTTCTTGTTATACATTCCCCAATTCTATATCTTATATTGTCTGTTTTAAGGTACAAAGGGTGCCTACCTATTTTATATCAAATAACCTGTACTTTGTACTTTTCTGCTCACCCACCTTATATTATTAAGTTTTACGTATAAGCTAATATTGTATGATGCGTTTAGGGTATTAGAATGAAGCATGGGTAAATGGAAATGCCTGTGGTGTTCTAAGGTATTGGAAGGGGAATCCTTTATGGATTTAATCGAGGCTTCCCGAAAAGAAGAAGGCTCTGCTAATCCTGTCTAGAAAGTCCAATATAAAGACCAAACTTCTAGTATCACCGTGTCGACCTGGTGGGAGTTATTTTTGTTTGTGTTATGCAATATCGGGCTCTTACTAATATCTAGAACTAGCACTACTAGTTAGTGGCCAATGTTGTATTACT
>JAATVR010000810.1 GCA_014523665.1 Nitrososphaerales archaeon TH526 | reverse complement strand
TCAGAACTTAAGAGATAAGTTACCATAGCCGTAGTACAGACCGACCGACCTATTTTTTGACGCATTCAAACTCAGCCTAATGTTCAGTCACTAACTGAAGATTAACCGTGATTATAGGCCAATTCGTCCCTAAATAGGTAGATAAAGAACCAACATCACATTATGACCTCTTTGATGCATTCAGAATGTCTTTGCAGTACTGGTGTTAGTCAGTAAGGCATTGATTCCGGTTTCCTATGCCATTGTATGAATACAATAATGATGAACATAAATCCTAGTAAGGAAAGAAAGTTGGGGAAAGGCCATAACCTATAACTGAACATATCTTCTAAAAGTATGAGACACGCTGAGACAGCAAAAAAAGACTATTATGCTTGCAGGATAGTACAACTTCTCCATTTTCTGCTTGTGAATGTAGTCTATGCAGACGAGTTCTCTAGACCAGATTTCGATCAGATGATACAAACAACTTTTAGACTTCTTAAAGAGTATAACATTACATTTGATAGTCGTTGTCGCATATTCGTAGACGGCGCTAATCCTAGTTTCATCAGAGCATTAAAAGATAGAGTTGACGAAGATTCCGAATATGAAAAGCAATTAGCATTTTACAAAAAGTCATATGCTTCTATCTATGACCTAGAGTTTTTACAACACAATGTGTTTGTGATTCCAGTACCGTTTAGCAAGTATCACAAAGAAATGTTATCACACTGCAAAGAAACGTTAGAATACCAGAATGGACGCATGGCCATCCATCTACGATTCACTAAACTCATTATATCATTGCGAACTGCTGTAGAGAATGATGGTAATCTGGATAAAGAAGCAACTTCACACGATGATATTCTGGATTCTTTAAGACTCAGTATGATGTTCTGGCATTAGAAAATATGAAGATGAAGTTGAGACAGAGGATTGCTGTATCATGGTACGTCAACTAACTTGGCGCATTTTGCAATTGCCTCGATGGACATTGGACCAGGACCAGGATTGATAGCGGCTACATCCCATGTATTACCAACAGTAGTGCTTGTTCCGCTACGCCCAACTCTACGCTATGAGTTTTTGAGAAGCCACAGATGAACTATATAATCAATCATGTAATGCAACTAAAGCAAGGCATCACATAACAAAGATCTACTTGGATTGTGCGAATCCAGAAGTCATAAGAGAACTGAAGTCAAGGATAGGGGAGTATCATGACTATTACGGGAGACTAACGGAAGAACAGATCTGGGTTTAAGCACAAGTAACAGTTGGCAGATAATACCTGTAAACTTCCAGAAGAGAC
This sequence comes from Nitrososphaerales archaeon TH526, assembly GCA_014523665.1. Taxonomy (GTDB): domain Archaea; phylum Thermoproteota; class Nitrososphaeria; order Nitrososphaerales; family Nitrososphaeraceae; genus TH5896. Next base: position 776 of record JAATVR010000810.1, on the reverse strand, counting down.
ATCGAGAGATGCTGCAATAGACGTATATGCTAATGTCAAAAAGGCTTGTAAAGATACGTCCATCACTGCACGAACTGATCGTGTCACTAAGAACTGCAACAGTATCGGAGCCGCAGTAGACATCATATCATGACACACTAGATTCATTTAGATTGGCATTATGCAACTATGAACTTCCAAAGTACAATCCTTGATTATATCAGTTTTTAACCCGTGGTTTCTAGAGAGGCAGAAATTTGCTTATTCATTTTCAATTCAAAGCATAAGACCATGCTGGCTAAGGAGATGCTAGCGTATCGCAATGGACAGTTGCTATTTGTCCTAGATTCAACAAACTAATCACTTCATTAAGGACTGCAGTAGAGAAAGGGGAAGGGCAACTAGACAAGGAAATGACCTCATACAATGACTGCTTTGATGCATTCCGCCTATCCTTGATCTTTTGGCATCAGTAGCGTAGGTAGTGGGTGACTTTTTTTAGGTAAGTGGTTTTATGATTAGTCTTTACGACGTATTGATGAGATTATAGCATATAGCAACCCAGCTAATAATCCAAACCCAAGTGGAATAAATACGGCCGCTTCTCTTATGTCAAATACTTGCATCAACAAATATTCAAACATTCCAAACCGTATAATTCTAATCATGAGAAATAAGTTTTGATTAACTTTGTTATCTACCTTGGCTGGACGCTTCTATATCTTATTATTTAGATCTCTTGTATAAAAACTTCTGCAATCTGTTGTGCTGCACAAGGTTGTTATCTGTTTGAAGGC
>JAATVR010000809.1 GCA_014523665.1 Nitrososphaerales archaeon TH526 | reverse complement strand
CCTTCACGCCGGTTCTTCATATAAACCTCATCAATAAATGTGCGCCATCTTTGTGCATCTGAGTCGGGCAAAAGCCCGATCACTGGAGCCTCATGAACTATTAGAAAGTCAATTAGCTCCGGCTTGGTTGCTGCAAGCTCGAGACCTATGATAGCACCTCCGCTCCTCCCAAGTACGACAGCATGGTCTGCTCCCATTGCTTTGATGATCGCGGCAGCATCGCGAGCTTGTTGGGCAATCGTCATGTCAGCACTTCGATCTCCAGAGCTGCGAGAGTTACATCGTCTATCATAAGACAAAACGGTAAATTTCCCAGCAAGGATATCAGCCGCAGAGGAGTAGAAGCCTGCATCTTCCATGGCACCCGTAATCAACAGCAGAAGTGGAGCCCTGCTTCTATATTCGCAATAAATCCTAGCGCCCTCAGTAGCTACCATCTTTTGAATTGGAGCGGCAGACATGCTTATTTTGAATTAGAGGTGTATAAAAATACATTTGCGGATATCGCATAAAATAAGATATCTTCAGCTGCAATGACTAACGCTTTCCTCTTTTGACACTACGCTGTTAACAGCTGACGGATGAGGAAAAAGATAAACTAATTTCATTAAGTCACAACAAATAAGACCTCGTCCTCCGTTCCGCTAAGATCGAGCCGCCCATTCTGTGCTAGTATCAATTTGCCTAAAACATTAACATATATTTAATGTGACGTTGTGATTAAATGTCGAGAAGACACACAGTATCAATCAGGGACAATGTTTACGCAGAGTTGCTCGAGTACGGCAAATTTGGAGAATCAATTTGACAACTTGTTAAACAGATTGATGGATAACATGGATACAAAATCGAAGAAATGATCTCAATGATTATTCTCCCCGTGCCTTCTACCTATTTCAAATGCATCTAATATGATCGTTCGGAAGCGCTCTATGTATTCAGTGCAAGCAAATCCCCAGGAAATTGTATTGATCTTGTCCATTTTCAAAACACTCTTTTGCCCTATTTTTATCGTACTTGCCTGCAAATCCTGCAGGTTTGATCTTTCTTATTGAGTTTGTCAATCTCATCAATTAAGAGAAATTTCAGATGAGTGTGATCAAATAGATAATCAATTATTCCCATTCCGGATGCAGTAGATCCATCTACAAAGTATGCTTTACCTTTGAAATGATCTAATAACTCCAATATAAATACAGTTTTTGAAGATGCTGGAGGTCCAGTTAATAAGACAGAATTTGTATATTTTGATGTAATCATTTTGTACAGCAAGAGCTTTATGTCATCATAACCAATTACATCGTTAAAGATCTGTTGATATTTGGGTATTTTGATCCCGTCATGGGCACATATTTTCCTTAGTCTATTGAACATTGCATGTTGCCCCCAATATCCTTTTGATCATACGTAGATCTAAACCTGACGCGAACGTAGCTAGTGAAAGTCTACGTCTTTTATTCTATCCAAACATTATTGTCAATAACTTTGATAGAAAATTATGGTGAAAAGCGGTCAGCTTTGGATTCAGTAGAGTAGGTACTTCTACATATATAATTTGTTCACCAAAGAGATTTGAGTAGAAATGGATAATCCTAAATGGAGTAAAAATAACAATAGCAATACTTTACCATCCAAGATAGTTGTGTCAGTAATGATTACATTATTGACATTCAGTGCTCTAACAATAAATCAATTATTGGTAATGGCCACTGGAGAAGGAAAAGAGGTAGAAGAAAATCGTGATGTTGATAATAGTGTTAGCAATGGTAATGACCTTTCATCATCGTCGATGTCACCATTACCATCACCATCCCCAATTCCATTATCGCAACAGAGTATGAATACTGATATTATTGATGGTCACACTAGTAATAGCGCTGCCAATACACTTCCTCAACCTACACAATCATCTTTGCAGGGCCAGAACTTTGCAGCGTTAGCAGAGGAAACTACAACAAATGCTGCCTGTGGACAGGTTGCAAGTGGAGTGGTAGAATTGACATCAGATCTTAATTGCAGTGGCGATGGCATCATTATAAGCGGTCCAAATACAGTAATCAACATGAATGGATTCTCAATCACTGGACCTGGAAAGGACAGCTCTAAAGTTGGGATAATAGTTTCTAACGTAGATAATGTAGTAGTAAATGGACCTGGTACGATTAGCAACTTCCAAGCTGCTGTTCTTCTTACCGGATCAAATGGGTTCAAGATAGATTCCACAATATTAGAAAATAATCAAATCGCAATGTTCATGACAGGAGCCGATAATGCAGAAGTACAGCAGAACATGATCAAAAATAATCACCTTGGTATAGCATCTCACTCGAACACCGGCTCAAAAATAATATCAAATCTTATGAATGGTAACCAATTAGCAGGTATAACATTCGTTAATACGAAGGGTTCTAGTATGAATATGAATAATATACACGGAAGTCAAGATGGAGTGTTCTTAGACGGGCAAAGCTCTCAAAATGTAATATCAGCAAATAATATACTAGAAAATGTAGTCGACATCAATAATGCAAATGGACTATCAACAAACATTAACTCTAACCAATATGCCGAAAATAACTGCGGTGTAAGTAACCCAAGCGGCCTCTGTATCGGCAGATAAAACAAGGAGTTGTACGGCTGTAAAAAATGGGGAAGATAGCCTTGATAAAGAGGCTACCAGTCATGATGACTTATTTGATGCATTCAGATTGTCATTATGTTCTAGCACTGACTACATTATTTTTTAGTAAATGATATAATACAAAGTTGGTCACAGCTGACTTGTTTTAGATATTGGATTACATTTTTGGTTCCCTTTTCCCCAAACCATTAATACAAATTCTAACCCTGTAGATGTCGGCTATAGAATTAACTGCTGCATCAAGATCATGAACCTTCTCCTATGAACACGGCTATATTAGGAAGAATTTACAGTAATTACAGAGGTGCCATTTGTCAATGTGTCAAATGCTGGAGAGAATTTCTTTCCGAGTTCATACAGTTCACTTATTTGTTCCTTAGAAGCAGAACTGCTCTTAATATTAATATCCGCTTTAAATCCTTGTGCACCTGGT
>JAATVR010000808.1 GCA_014523665.1 Nitrososphaerales archaeon TH526 | reverse complement strand
CTGATCTTTCGCCGATCTAAGCATTTTCTACATTCAATAGTAGCTACAAATGAGAATGAAAGCCAAACCCCCGTCTCTTCCCTTAAAGTATTGCACCAACCACTAATAGTTCGGAATGTAAGCATAGCAAATAGGATTCAGAATATCCATAGAATTAAAGTACCTTCCAAATGCAGTACCACTTTGAAATTACTTCAAGATAATTTTTCAACGATTGATGTGGATGAATATGAAGATGATGAAGGTGATGATGTTGAAGGTGATGTTATCAAATCTAATGACAACAATTCATCTAATACCATCGATGATAATAATAGTACTGCTGCTCGTAGTCATAACATATCAATCAAAGAGAATATGGATTATTTAGAAATACCACTAAATTCAGCCATATGGTATCTACAATCAGAAAAAGAAAAAAAAGTCTTAATAAATCCAATCAAGTATCCGTGGGACCTTCATTATGTAATTCAAAAGGTTTTGCAAGATGAAGTGACGCATGTATCAATATCACCAAACGCATCAATATCCAAAACGACTGTTTTTGATGGTCCATGCATAATCGAAGATGACGTTACAATTGATGACTTTTGTAAAATAAAAGGACCCACGTACATTAGTAAAGGTAGCTTCATCGGGATGAGCTCGCTTATCAGAAACTGCATGTTGGGTAATAAAACACGGATAGGATTCAACTGCGAAGTTGCTAGGTCCTATTTACTGGGTGGTGATAAAATATCACATCAAAATATAATACTCGATAGCATAATAGGAGAAAATGTGTGGTTTGGTGCTTATGCGGCGACTGTGAACGTTCTGTCTACCAAACAAAAAATTTCATATGAAATTGAGAAAGGCAAATCAATAGATACTGGAATAGACCGCTTTGGAGCACTTGTCGGAAACAATTGTACTATTAGCACATCCGTCATAATCATGCCAGGAAGGCATATTCAGGCTGATACAATGATTCAAGCCTTATGGAAAACGTACGAAGTGAGCAGTAAGGGCTAGCGTAAGACGATAGGTGTACTAAAATAAAGGTTATAGATTTCGAAAGTATATTGTATGTATCATTCACAATATCTTGACAGCATACGTAAATGGCTATTGAAAATTTGAATGTTGGAACAGACGTGATAGAAGTCAAACGATTTCGGAACAAGCCACTAAATGACAGAAATGCAGGATTCTATCATTCAGTTTTCACAAAATCTGAAATGATGTATTGTGCTAGATATTCTGACCCGTATCCTCATCTTGCTGGGATATTTGCTGCAAAAGAATCAATAATAAAATGTTTGGACAAACCCACAAAAATGATCGATATAGAAATCATTCATGGACAACACGGAAAACCAAAGGCTGTGATTCATCGGAAAAGAAAGAACATGATCTCACCACAAATATCAATTTCACATACCAAATCACTTGCTATAGCAGTAGCAATAACAAAATAGCACCTAACTTATGATCATTTCCAAGAATTCATAGACCCATGAATATGGGGGGGGCCGCAGGCTACCCTGGATCGAAGACTTTGATTCAAAGGGCGGGCTAACATTTTCCATAGTATTTGATATCGTATATCCACAACTGATTATCTTCATGTGGAGATTTTAGTTGATTATAATGTGTTGTACAAAGAATAATTGTACTTTCATTTAAAAGAAAGATGTGAATTTACGGTAATTATCTCCCTCCCCCAGGTAAACCTAACACCTTAGTTGGAGACCTGTAATCGCCTTGAATATGTAATCCTTCATTTGTAGTAACGCTAATAGTCGCAGGACTAGTGTCTGGCTTTGGATAAAAAAAATATGATTGACCCGGCGGAAGTGATGATAAATTTTGAAGGTCATTTTCTCCCAAATTCACTAATATCCCAGTCACTTCGTTCTGACCGATATTTGTCAGTCTTATTCTATATTGCGTTCCAGAGATATCTGTAGTATCTTTAGTTGGATCTAATTCTAGAGCGAACATAGGTCTATTTACATAGTTATTGTAAAAGTACAAAACGATACCCCCTATTAGTATCGCACCTATAATATAATAATATCGTCGGTTGAACTTTCTGACCACGGCACAACTACACGAGTCGATTATATAATAAGATCCTTATACATGCTACATTTAGAACGTTTGTATCGGCCGCTATATGCAATTAAACCAATCCCCAAGATCTTGGTCTCTACTCAAGTGGTGGAGGTATCGCTTGACCTGGACTTTCAGCAAGGCTTTACCGAATCTGCTGCTAAAGACACTAGTCCAACGTATGGGCAGGATAAATCGGTACGCAGCACAACAACAGCCAGCGCAAGTCCGTATTTTCAAAAAACAGCTGAGCAGTTATAACACTGTCTATAGCGATGAGCTACGCGACAATTCACTAGCTGTGCTATCGTCGCTACCTGTGCCTCTATCTGAGGAAGACCTAAGCAATGCGGCTGATCTCATATATGGTAGCGGTTACAAAGGGGATGATAAAAAGGACTACAAGGATGGACTAAACTACAAGCCGTTGAAATGCTGGAAAAAGTACCTAGTAGCAGGTACTGACAGAGAGGACTGGATTCGTGAAATAATAGACGAAAAGGATGGCAGTACAGAGTTGCTACCTGAGGCGCTAGTCGGGGAATACAGGACGCTTAAGGAGCAAGGCCTAACAATACAAGCTAACGACTTACTTGTGCCTATTGGCGATTGGAGGTTACCATATTTATTCAACAAAAACAGGATCGATAAGACCCAAGATCCATGGGTACTAACTGGTTGCAGGTATACCAAGGTGATAGGACTTGAAGTATGAAGACATTTATAAAGCAGCTACATGATCGGAGGTTGGCTGAGGTAATTTTATAATTTATACAAAGAATGAACGTAATAAATGGGGGTTTCAATCGTACCATAGTGGTGTAGAAAGGAGTTTGTTACGGCTAGTCGGCCAGATGCATCCATTGTTTCAATCGTACTATAGTAGTGTAGAAAGAACTGACTTAACCCTTGAGTGCTGGAAGGACTTGGTAAGATTTAAGACAACAATCAGAAAGCAATAGCTAAACAATCACCTAGTTGGGAAAGGGAATATAACCTTAAATTCATAGGTGGCATTGGCAACGTCTTCCATTCACAAGACATAGAGTTTGTTCTGAAGTTTTAGAGATTGGATTGAGAGGACAGGCCTCCGATTTGGATAGGCTCACGCCTCTGAGACAGAACTAATTTATTACTAGTTAAATAGGAACAAAGTCCTGAGCGTGAAAGTGTTAGAATGTCACTGGCGATTTATTTATAACGTCTAAAAATCATCGGGTAAAGTGTCATATCAGTGACTATTTAACTGAAGTAATGATAAGTGTATTCTATCTCAACTCACTTAAATCCATTTGGGAATAATTGGAAGATAATAAGTATGAATGAATCAAAAGTGTTTTTTGTGACCCAAGTGACAGGTATTCTTGCTGTCCTGATGGTAATTGGTGCATTCGCACTGTCCCAGACGGCGACGGTAGGCATTGTTTTTGGTGAGGCAGTACCGCTTATCCCAATCAACACAGGTAATTCTAATCTAAACAACGAGCTCCCGCTATTTTACGACTGTATCGAAGAGGCTGTAGATAATAGTTTGTCGAGCACTGAGCCCAATTACTTTAAGGAAGAACCTACAAGAGCAGAAGTTAGAGCATGTTACGAAGATACAATAGGAAATGGGGAACAGTAACCAGGTATCTTCCGTAAGTGCGGTGAGTATTTAAAATTCTAAAAGATGGGGTCAGTTCATTTAGCCTCTAAATGGACCGAGGAATGGCGTGTATCTCTCACCATGCGGAAATGTGTCCACATCTACTCCTTGAGCTGAGCCTTTTTGTTGCATATTCACGATATTAGCATCCAATTTTGTTGCATTATACTGTAGCTTGTTATTTAGCAAGTCTACAAAACTGTATTTATCCAGGGTCCAAAGTCTTGGTTCACAAGGATAAATGCTCAAAGTGGGTTACGTGATTCAATAAAGAATTTGGAACTCATCTCGAGTCAATGGCCGCAGCCATAGCCACCGTGTCGATGTTCTTGTTGCTCCACAAAATATGATGGGCATCGAGTTGTTTCGTTTCGAACCATAAATGACGTTCTGCAAGAAAAACATTTTGCTTTTCGAATATCAATTATATCTCTATATACGTCAAATAGAGTAATTAACCAATTCCAACTATTTGATAGTACGTAAAGAACAAAAAGTGAGAATATCAAACGTTTCTGTTGTTCCTAACCTATGGAATAATAGAACCTTGGTTGCACATTACATTACCACATCAGAATAGAAGTATGTTGACAAGGCTGTTGTTTCAGTCGAAATTGCCCGATCATTACCCAATTAATCGTCTCGACTTATCTGATGAGCTATTTTCTAACAATAAATCTCTTTAAAAAAGCGTGCCGCATTCCTTGCACTCGAGCCTATTCTTGTTCTCAGGGCTTGGTGCAACATAAAGACTATTGCATTGTGGACATCGTATTTCAGTTGCTGCTGACATTTTAGTAGCGTAACGGGTTACCGTCTTTTTAATGTTTTCAAACCAAGCGAATCGATTTCGGTACATCCTAGTTTCAGTTTTGAATTGAATTGGTCAATCTGTATTACAATATCTTAGTCTCCCATTGCGACATGAGCCAACATAATTTGTTTGTCTAGTCCAGGGAGCTTCTCTGAATGTCTGTAGTACGCGCATCTCACACAAAGATGATCTAACTAGTTGAAAGGTAAAATAGTCTCTTACCTATATTCGCACATACACCTTATTGGGCGTCGCCAATCAATGCTAGTTAGAGGCAGACTACCACTGTTGAAAATCGAATTTGTACAACTGGTTTTCGTACATGGTCTACTCGGAACACATATTCGCAAAGGTGGTCCCTAGTATAAGTTAGCACACCAGAACAACGAACAATGAAAGATGGATTTATTCAGAGAATCATTGTATTCCTTTGCTTGGCTGTCGATAAGAAGAACCAAATTAACGTTGACTTAGGTAGTATATTTATCCCTGCTGTCTTTAGGAAATTGGGATTAAAATCCAATTACAATATTTTCCTTGTTTGCATACAGATGCGTTGTCGTAAGAGAGTTAATGAACAAGAAAATATTGTAAAGTTGCTGATCGTTGAAGGAAATTGAATAGATGGGAAAAGAGAACGAGATAGTAAGCTAGGCATGAATCATATCACAAGAAGGCTAAAATGCAGTATTCTCGGACTGATAAAAGATTCAAAAAACATTAAATGCCGTTAAGGCATCTAAGAATAAATCGACCACAATAATAGAATTGCCTACTCACAAATGGTAACACAAACTGATTTACAATTTCTCAACACCTAACCTAACGGCTTTCGTATAGGGATAACGACAGCCTACAAGTCAATCCCGCTCTTGATGTCTATTAGTTGCATACAATTATGAACCAGAACGATTAGAATTCGATATTTATGAGAAGATTCCTGCTAATCTCGCATATCGTGGGAATAATATAAGATATCCCATCATCAAAGGGATAATAGCAAAAAAATGCGATTACAAATTCATTCAGGAAACTGCATTATGGCAATTTACGATACACACTTTATTTATCATTTACAAAGGTCCTATACCAGATGTCACACCTCAAATTGAAGATAGTAAATATAATTTCTTCATAGAAGACAGCTGTAACGCAATTCATCTTATGTAAACACAAATTGATTTAAACTAGTCCACTTGTATATATCTTCATTCCAATATGGAGCTGATCTTTCGCCGATCTAAGCATTTTCTACATTCAATAGTAGCTACAAATGAGAATGAAAGCCAAACCCCCGTCTCTTCCCTTAAAGTATTGCACCAACCACTAATAGTTCGGAATGTAAGCATAGCAAATAGGATTCAG
>JAATVR010000807.1 GCA_014523665.1 Nitrososphaerales archaeon TH526 | reverse complement strand
CCTCTCTATGGTGCCCCATCATGAGAATCCGTTAGAAGATTCATAGTCTGAGTGATGAATAGACTGCGAAAGTTTGGGCTTCATTTTTTGAGTCTCTTGAGTCTTCAATATTAACACCGCATTCCGAGGATATATTAGGTGTCCTCTTAAATGTATTGTCGAAGATTTCCTTCGGCATACTTTGTTCGACAATCATATCTTTCTGAAATTCGATTCGGTAACTAAACCATTGGTCTTTAATTTTGCATGTAATAAATTTTAGATTGTGTGATACTTTGCGCAAGGCATAAATCAAATTTCTTTCCAATTCGAAATGATATCCTCTAGGGGATAAACTAATATCACCAGAGGTAACGATGGGAATTGGGTCCTTAACGATTCACACTCGCGTTACAGATATCGGGATAAGTAGTGTCATTTTACAGGATGCGGCCCATGAAGATGCCTGCTTGTCATAATGACTGAGGTAAAGGAAACAGTCAACGTTAGTTAGTAGGATCAACTAATGTTCATGTCACTGGTTCATCTCAAAAGATAGATTTGATTTGCACAGCCGCTAGAAGCAATCAACGACTGTGCAGATGTATCATAGTAATGATGACTCTATTTGCTTCCTGGTCTTAGATCTCTGCACCAGCAACTACCGCTGATTGATTCCTTGAAGTTCCAACATTATCAGGCGATTCTTCTGTCACTTCAATAAGATTATATAAACTTGAATTTGTTATCTGCTGAGTGGCCGCCAATTCGTCATCAACGAGCTGGCCTATGCCTATGTCATCTCCAGTAGAGTTGTCTACCAGCCAAGCCACATATACAGTGCCATTGGTTGGTGAGTCATCCATGTCTACCTGAATCCTTAACCCGTATTTATCCGGCCCAAGAGTGTAAGTGCCAGTGTTTTCTCCCCCGAAAGTAGCGTTGCCTTCAGGTGCAGTGAGATCTCCACTTTCTTCAGTTTCTTCCTGTGCGAATGAGGAGGTAACAAGCTGAGTCCCATTCAAAGTTGGTATCGATACTGTCAAGGCAATAGCCACAATGGTAATTGCCATAAACTTTAACACGTTATGCTTCGCCAAAAGCTTTCTATTACCCTTAAATGTTCGGGTAGAATATTAATTTTGCTACCTTGAAGCAATTTTTCAGACAAGACCTACTCCTCGATCTACTGATCTCCCCAAACGTTACAGACCAAGAAGGTCACCAAATGGTTGAATGAATCCTATAGTTGCCATAGGAAGAATAGATAAAGCCAAATTTATTTAGTGGGGATATGTCTTAAAGTGAAGTCTGTTCGAAACGAGGACACCTGGTCACCTTCTAACTCTCCATGACAAGGTAATGCCTAAATCTGTCATTGATAACACGGGTATTCATGCGTAGCGAATAGGAACCGCATCAAGAAAATCCAAAGTGGACGGTTTTCGCAAGTCTCGACTCACTTCGAGGAAGGTTAAACCACGAGCATTACCAATTCCCAATTAGGATTTTCTTTCCCATTGAATTAAGGGGTTTACCTTTTTATGACCTCAAAACATTTGTTAAATGGCGGATCATATGACAACCCCTCTAGCCTAGAAGTCAAAATGAAATGATGAGGAGTAGTCAGGTCTTAAGGTATTCTAAGTCATCAATTGATCAATCGGGTCTGAAAATTGTCGTCATGGCAAGGAGATTTAAGTTGAATCATCACTCAAGTGGCATAGTAGAAGTATGTAGCTCCAGTTCAACAGCCTCGTTGTCTTGACACATGTTGACAATCCTGACACATGCCCCTAGGGGAAACCTTTGTAATTGTATTGGATAACACCCTCTGTTCAGAATCAGTCAAATTGTTGAGCGTGAATAACTAATATTGTACAATATACATTGTTAACATTTACAAATGATGTAAACATTTTTTTGTCGTGTTAACTAGAGCTGTTAACGGTTGTAAACGGGCTTACTTTGTCAAAACAGGTTCAAATTGGCGTTTTTTTATTATAGTATAATAATATTGTAGAAATTGTTGCCAATAACCAAGGATTGCTAATTGTTAAGAGCGACTATAGGATCTGCTTGTATTAGCGAAATTACTTTCATTCATCAATGGATCTGAAGCATTATCTCCTTTAGGTAAGAGACTCTTTCTGACCAGTCCCGTATATGGCCTTTCCACTCTACCTCAATTTTGCTTCGGGGGAACGGGACTG
>JAATVR010000806.1 GCA_014523665.1 Nitrososphaerales archaeon TH526 | reverse complement strand
TAGATTCACGAAAGCCAGTGTCGATAGAATATCACTCTTTGCAGGATAAAGGAGGCCTACCTTATCTTGCATCATCACAGAAAGAGTTTGATGAATATTCCAAGTATGATTCAGAGATAGACGGAAGTGCAGATGAATAATTGATAAATTAAGGTGCTACTATCATACGGTCAGAGATTACACTAACAGATAGCAGCGGTAGAAATAGAACAATTGTAAGGCGCTGAAACAACTAAACCTGTGCAGAAAGTTAGATGAGCGTAAGTTTCAAAAAAGGGAAGGTTGTCTTTACCTATGAGGATCTCTGGAATGCTTTCTCCATGTCTCTGTCTATGGGACTAGCCATAATATCCTCGACAATATTGTATGGAGCCTTGTTGTCTACTACTGTTTTGAAACTGACAAGACCAGATAATACACTAAGGATAGCTTGTGTGCCGTTGGTGTTAGTGTTGGTCAAAGGTGCAGTCTTCACGAATGTCACTAACGCTTTATCCTCTAGTCCCTGAGCGATCTGATAATCTGCTTGGCTTACTATCGGCTGTCCAGTCACGTTTGCCAACGCAGTCATGTTCGGACCAGTCATATTAGCACTCACCGGAGGACTGGTAGGAAGATGCTCTCGTTCAACATATGCACTCCCGGTAGCATTTGCGTAATAACCAAGTGACTGGTCAATCAGATTCATAACTGCACCAGCTTTTTGCCTTGCCTGTACGTCTATAGCCGCGTTCGCAGGACTGGTCAGAGCGTTAGTCCCTACCACACTTAATACTGCAATGATCAACGTTAGAGATGCGATCCACCTTTTATTATCGCCTATTCGTTCCTTCATTATGCTTCAAGGTTCTTACATGAAATGATATGTAAGGATTTCTATAGGGATAGACCCAAAAACTTGTTCGTTATATACATCACATTCAAATAATGAATCAATCAAGAAGTGAAGTCAATCAACAACAAATAGCATGGCGTGACGGCGGACTAGGTATTGGACTTGAGCAGCAAAGGCCTTACAGAAAGAGAAATAGCAAATACTCTGAGTATTTCACATCCTACTATTTGTTAGAGACGCGCAGTATCTAAGACAGCAGGCGAAGGAGAATATTCCAAAGTACATAGATGAACAGTTGCCAGCAGAATATCAGAAATGTCTGGTAGGAATCACTGCTAATATGAAAGAGTCATGGTACACTGCGACCAAAGCAGAATCGGAAGGCGATAGAAGGGATAAACTGCAAGCGCGTTCATTAGCCAAGGAATGCTATGCTATGAAGTTAGATTTACTGTCTTCTGCCACTGTTGTAGATAGGGCTGTAAAGTTTGTTGATAAACATAGAAGTAGTTCAGGTAGGCATTTCTTTTAGAGCAGGAACTGACAGAAGTAAGACATCCTGATCATACATTGTTAACTTATCCTGACCTCGGCCATGCGTTCTATCCTTCATCTCAATGGTTGACTGCTCTTGGACCAATGGAACAAAAGGTTCCGGAAGATCTTTTTGGCTGGCTTACAGATCCAGTCCTCTGAACTTTTCCATCACGCCTGGACGTTGATTTTCATAGATGGCAATCGCCTTATCAAATCAAATACTTTTGTTGGTCATCTCTGAATAGAAATTGTTCTCGGAACACTAGTGTGGATTATTGCTGTCATTATTGCGATTGTCGTGATTGTAGTTCGGTCTAATTACTATACTGTAGGCTTAAACGTAAATTTCATTAATCCTTCTTTTGCTTGTCCACTTTTATTTACTTGTTCTGCTATCTGCATAACGACTGGCTTTGGTATCATAAAGTGAACTACATCCTTTGTGCTATTGGTGGGATCTATCACTAAGTCCTTTGTAACATCAATACCATTTATAGTTCCGATGTATGAATTAGCTACAAGTTCAGATGGTTTAGGAAGGAGGATTTCTTGATGTACCATTACCTTGTTGTCCTGCAATCTTGTTAGATTCCAATCAAACGGCATAGTAAACTGCATCTCTTTAGTGCTTGGATCAAAACTGAAATCTTTTAACTCATCATAATAAGAAATTATCTGAACTGGAATTGGCTTGGAGTTGCTATCTATTGAGACCTGTTGATTCTCTACGGCTCCCACACTTAACCAGCCTTCATATTCTGGCTGCTGATCATCTGGAAGAATCGATCTAGCATAATCAATTGTAGCTATTCTTACTTTAAAGTGATATAATCCTCCTTCAGAAAAT
>JAATVR010000119.1 GCA_014523665.1 Nitrososphaerales archaeon TH526 | reverse complement strand
CGTTCTATACTTTTTAGAAAGCTGACCGATATTATTGTCCCAACTTTCAATCGATCCTCCCAAACCATGAAGAAATACCAAAGCTTTAGCACCGGCCGTGGCACTATCATGATAGCGAACTCTCAAATTATCTATGACGGCATACAATGTTCGTGGTTTTCTTACCCGTATCACAGGCTAGTATTCTGAAAGTACCTAGTAAATTAATATTTAAAAAAACGATTACTCGAAAGCGACGCGCAAGGAATTGTGTGAAATCATGCTGCATCCGGCGCGACCCCCTACACACAGGCAACATTTTCACTTGGAGTCTGTGTGCCTAGAGGTTCTATTTCCGCAGAATTCGATCGTAAGATGTTTCTTTTATGGATACTCATGACTTATAGCTACAAAAGGCTGTGACTAAGAGATAAAAAAATAATGCAAAAAGTGGTCTGTATCCGCAATATACTGATTGATCTGACCAACCATTACAAATTGCGAATCCTACGTTGAAACAGTGTAAGCCAATATCGGAACTGCAACTCATTCAAGTGATGGTTAGTACGTATCGTAGCCAAACCCATAGAGTAGGTTATTCGTCAAGGAAATCATGGTAGCTATATGTGTGTGTGTGTGATGATACAATTTTACAGATCCGACAGCCACATTACACCTATGGTGAACTTTCGAAATCTTCCGGTAGCTACTGTTTCATTAATTACCTTAAATCTCCTAGTTTTTGCCTTTGGTTTTTTCACTGATAGTCATACCTGGATAATTAGGAACTTCGGGTTTGTTCCCGATTCTGTATTTGTTAGGAACGAGCTGGATAATTCTCATCACTCCTCCACGTTACCAACAAATCCGACAAGTCCTGAAAATGGTACAGCATCCACTTTAGTACGGTTGTTGTCCTCAATGTTTATCCATGCTAGTATTACTCACATAGTCTTCAACCTGGCCGCCCTAGGATATATTGGCGGCTATTCAGAAAGGTCAATTGGAACTGGTAGATATGTTGTGATCTATTTTCTATCTGGTATATGTGCAGCTTTATTCCATGGGGTAATAGCCTCATATGTTTTGGGCAACGGTCAGACGTTGTTGATAGGGGCATCAGGAGCTATTTCTGGGGTATTAGGTATTGCTGCAGCTACTGGAAATCGAAGAGCTTACTACTGGCTCCTAATTCAAATAGTTTTTGTGTTCGTAGGTTCAGTAACCTCGATACCCATTGCATTCACTGCGCATATTGGAGGCTTTTTGGCCGGAGTAATACTTACGAAACTTATGGTGAAAGGGGAATTGCTCCAGAGAAGAGAAACAAATAGACTGGATGAAGGCGGAGCGTACTAGAATATATCAAATCGTTCCCAGTCAATTTGATTCATTTCTAGTATCAAAACCAAAACCACTCATCAAGACTGACAATTTTGAATTTGAGATGAGGCTCCGTTTCCCAACATATTCCTACTTTCAATTAGCAGAGCGCCGGTTAGGAGATTCAACAGGAATTGAGTCGACTATTTGAATTGTAATGCAGCTATTTTGAGAAATCACTTAACTGCTAACTAATTTAATTATTTTAGAATTCTACTGTTTATCCTTGAACCATATCATATCACCCATTAACCAAATCATATCTATTCTGAGAAGCTTCAAATACATTTCTTCATGCTTCGGACAATAATTGGTCCTACCTGCAATTAATTCGTACGAAATAGAGGAAAGCTCTTCAAAGTGTCTTCTTGCCTCAATCTGAAAATAGTCTTCCCAAAATTTTCCAAGCCTACCCTCTGGCTTCATTCATTCACAATAAGATACACATCCGAACTAATTATGGATATCTTCAATATACTATTTAGGATAGAGCAAATATGTAACATCCTGCTGAGAGTCGTACGCAGGGATGAATGCACTTGTCGCTCATACTCCCAATCATCTTGATCCTCATTAACTTGGTTTAAGGGAGGGGTATGAGGTAGGATTACAACCTCTGTCAAGCTTTGGCACTCTTCGTAACTCTATCATTTTTGACCGAGAGCAGCTTCTTCAGAGATTGAAATTCAAGAATTTAGCACCGAAACTGACAACATGAGCTGGTCTATTACCCAACCTGCCTCAATTAAGTTAAGGGCCCTATGTGGAGCGATCGAGGAATT
>JAATVR010000805.1 GCA_014523665.1 Nitrososphaerales archaeon TH526 | reverse complement strand
TACTAGCAACTACGATCTATGGAATTCTAAGTGTGATTTGACACTAATAATACATCCAGCGATTTAATGAAGAATCTACAACTCCAGGCGTGACCCCCACCCCCTGTCTTTAAGTTACTGCTAATTTTATTAACAAAAAGTCAAATTTAGTTAACATAAGACAGCTTGGCGCGCATCTCTAGTAGACTTAAAGAAGTAACCATGGAAAAGATCCCAGATATCACTAGCGACATACTTGACAAGTTAAGAAAGCTCAATATTAATTCAGTTTATCAACTAGCCGTCCAAAGTCCATCTGAACTAGGATTGGGAATTAGTGATGTTTTGGATGTCGAATTAGCAGCTAAACTCATTGGAAATGCTCGCAAGATTCTGACAGAGAATGAGGTTCTATCAAGAGAATTTTCGACTGCAGATGATTTGTTGGTTAGACGAAATAATATTTCACGGTATAAGACTGGTTCATCAAATTTCGACACTTTTCTAAATGGCGGTTTTGAAACACAATCCATTACAGAAATAGCTGGGGAGTTTGGTTCGGGCAAATCTCAGATTTGTCACACTTTATGTACAGCCGCCATAGAGCTAATGGAAGATGATCTAGATACGTGTGATAGTGGCTTAATACATAGACCACCTGGAAGTATCATATTCATAGACACCGAGAATTCATTCAGGGCCAATCGTGTTCATCAAATTGCAGAACAAAAGAACCTAGATCCTGAGGATATTCTTAAGAGAATATTTCATTGCAACGTGTATTCGAGTGAACAATTAGAAGTTGTAATTGACGATCTTCCCAAATTTATAGAACAGTATAATGCAAAACTTGTGATCATAGACAGTATAATATCTTTGCATCGGGCAGAGTTCTCTGGCCGAGGAACATTAGCTGAAAGACAACAGAGACTTGGGAAAATGCTAAATAAGCTTCGGCGATATGCGGATATTTACGATATAGCGGTAGTAATTACTAATCAAGTAGTGTCTTATGCAGATGGTTCTGGATTCGATTACATGAAAGCCGCAGGTGGAAATATAGTGGCTCATGGTTCCACTTATCGAATTTTTCTTAGAAGATATGGTAAAAACAGAGTAGCAACAATGGAAGACTCGCCATCTCAACCATACCAACGAGCAAAGTTTACAATAGCAGAAAATGGGATTCGAGACGCTAATTCATACAAGACTGATGAGAGTGATTCAGCATGGTAGCCCTACATTACAATGTGAATGATGATAACAACCGAGATTCCAGTTCACAGGTATTAAGTGACTTATATCCTGATCCAAAAACTCTTCCTGCTCCATCTACTTTACGTGAACCGATTCCATTTGTTACACTGTCAGAGCTTGAACCAGGAAAATATGTTTCAACAGTTGCACGAATAGCATATATCAGAACGGCCGAGAAGCCAGATGCTCTTGGAGAGAAAATTGTGTTTACCGGTGTGCTAGAGGATTCTAAATCTAAAGTATCATTCGTTAGCCATAAGATCGCTTACCCGCTTATCCGAGATTCGGTATATAATATATACTCTGCTTATGTCCACGAGTTTCCAGAAAGATCTTTATTGTTAGTAATAACAGAGTTTACAAAACTAGAACCAAAGAATATTGAAGATACTCGTGAATTCACATGGGTTCCCAAAATCTGTGATATAAAAAGACCAGTCAGACATATCTTTTTGAATGGAACTATTTCAACTATACACAGCACTTCTGGGTTAGTTAAGCGTTGTAACAAATGCAGATCACTAATTCTTTATGATGCTAATAAGTGTCCCAATGAGTGTGGCATGGGCTATGCATGGGATCTCCGAATATCAACTAAATTGTATGATGGGTCCGGCGCAATTAAAATGGTTTTAACAAAAGATCTTGCTGCCAAAGTATTGCAGAAGAACTTGAGCCAACTTATCTTACGTGCCCAATTAACTCAGAGTAAACAAAATGATCCAACTCAGCCAAATGACAATGCAATCTCGACTCTTAGTCTAGAAGTTCCGTCTACATTCGATGTTATGGAAGCAGTTCTACCCGAAAATGTCTCGCCATCATTGTATACAAGATCAGACAAACTGATAGTGTCAGATGGCCGAAATCTTGTATATTTCCCAATAAATGATGCTGATCTGAAGACAAAGTTTGCAGAGCTAAATATTAGACGACTTGATGCCAATGGAAATGAATCTTCAGAAGACATTAAGATTATTAGAAGAATAGTTGAACGAGCGGTTTCTATGGCCATACAAAGCACTACAGAGAAGAGAATGAGACATGGGATCTACATGCTCGAAGATCCAATCGCGCTTTATAGATGTGAAAGAGCACAGCTGTATCTGGGTTTTTCCGCAGATATTCGAGTTGATACACAACAACCGTACCGGCAGAAGCTGCGGCTGACTGTAGAATTAAGTCCGCATGCTTACGTTCGAGAAAGTGTGCTTGACTATATTAGAATGAGAAGAGAAGCTGGTGCGACTGCCAAAGCAGTTATCCGGATGTTACTAAACTATCGAAATAAAGTAATTGTCGCACCCACGGGCCATTTTGGATCCATAGTTGATGTTGTGTCAAGAAAAGCATGTGATCAAATTGTATCTGAACTTGATAATAGAAATCTTGTTGAGTTCTGGAAACAAGTGTATGATATAGACATTTCTCCAGACGAGATTCCGCTTTTAAAAATAAAGATGTTAAACTCAGAGAACACATTCACTTACCCGTCCAGCATGTGTTACTTCGGCCAAGAATCATTGTATATCCCAGCTTCAGTCCAGAAATTCATCGACTATAAGCAGTCAAGACTCATTCCAAGAATGTATGATGTAGTAAAGAAATCGATTAGAGATTTGAAGATTGGAGATGATGTAAAGATTCAGCGAATCAGTGATGTTTACCGAGTGACTGACAGAGAAAATATACAGCGACAAATACTTGAAGAAACACGACAGAAGCTCTATGGCAGAAATATACATGTGCGGGGCTCAGTCATGTACGTCCATGATGAGTTGTGGTTCTTTCCAAATCAAATTCATATTTCTTGAGCACAAATTTGCCTGCTTCCACTTTCCAAACTTACTTCTCTGAAATGAAATGTGCTCTCGATCTGTTGAATCAATCCAGTATACTGCAAAAGATGTCTACTGGATCCGCGGAGATTGACTCGCTAATTGATGGAGTTCAGGGAAGTTCATTCTATTTATTTTACGGCAGTCATCAAAACCAGCTAATTCTCGACTCTCTATTATATCGGCAATTAATTGGGTGCATATTACCAAAAAGCAAGAAGAAGAATGGCTTTGAATCCGCGGCCATGTTTCTTAATAATATTGACTTCTCTATAGATAGAAACAAACATCAGTTACTGAATCCAGAAAAGATTGCAATCGCATCAAAATACGCCGGGATCGAGCCAAAGATTGTCTTTAAGAATTTGTTTGTGCAAACAGCATATAACCAAGAGCATCAAGTGGAAATAGCACAAGAAATCTCTGAGAAGATAGAAATAAATCCCGATATCAAGCTTCTCGCAATAAGAGATCTAACCAAATATCTTGTGAGAAATAAAGATCCCAATTGGAATACAAATGACGATGCTAATACCCTGAAGAATGCTCTTGGAACAATCTATAGAGCGTGTATCAAGAATAAAGTCGCCATAATAGCGACAGGGAGTTGTAATACCGCGAACAGTGGAATCATTCCTAAACCAATAGGTGGTACATACCTGAAGCATATAGCAAATGTTATCGTACACTTGAAACCAAATTTCTGGTCTTCAACAATCAACAACAACAATAATAGTGGCAGTCCATATGTTTCTTTCAAAGCTTCTATGATCAAGCACCCATATCAGAGAACTCCAAAATCTGTTAACTTTTATGCAAAGAGAATCGGTAAGCGGATGAACCCAATGTTATTCATATTGGATTGAATTTTTCATGGGTAGAATTACTCCATCATTTAGACAGCTCTATGAGGAGACTGTTGCCGAGTTGAAATCTGAGTTTCAAGCAGCAATGGTAGATCTTGGTCATAAGAGTGCATTTGATTTGATACTGAGGGATGCATGGAGCCGCGAGCAAGCAGCTATGGGCAACTCGACGCTGCCGACCGTGTGCGATAAGCTGAATCTCATTGCTTCAATTCATAATAGAAAGCTCACGACAGGTATGGCTAGAGAGTTGAAAGAAAAAGATGTGAAACTAAAACAGCTTTCTGACAGAATCGCTGAACTCGAAAATGCTGTGAAAATCATTATGGACAAACTGAAGTCTGACCCGAATGCTCCCGATATATCAAATAACTAAAAATGATTATTCAGATTGCAGATGGCTGGCTCCTAGATGTTACTCAAGACTATGGTACTGGCGACATTAATTTACTCATAAAAATACAAAATGACAAAGTAATCAGTTTTAAGCAAAAACTCAAAGAGCACACTTTCTACATACTGCCAAAATCTCATTCTGCTGCAGAAGATCTATATCAACAGCTATCTAGAAACGATCAAGTTATTTCAAAAATATTCTGGGATGAAAAGTATACAGATCTTGCAGACAAAAACAAGACAAGATTAATTGGAATAAGCATTACAGATATCCAATCAGAGAGCTATCAAACACTCATAAAGAAATTAAGAACGGATTTGAGAGTACGCTCTTTATATAATATAGAATTATCAGCGACTCAACAATTTATTTATAACCGACTAAAGATTGCTCCGACGAGTAAAGTTAGAATTGAGTTTGAAAAAGAACGGCTACTATCCATTACAAAAGTAGACAATGGTGAGGACGTAACTCTCCCACCGTTCAGTATGATGCATATCAGGATCAGCAGTGGTAGTGAACCAAAGTTTAATGTACGACTTGACAATCAGACGTCGGTCATATTCAATGGACCATCTGACGAGAGCTTTGGCTCTTATGTTAATGAGAACAAGCCAGACATTGCTATTATCTACGCGGAACACAGACAAGATCAAAGCATACTCAATTCAATACGTAATGTCCTCGCTGAGCAATCGAGCCGAACTGTTGTTGTACGTACACGTGATACAATTGAAGATACCTCACTTATTGAAATGGTGGAGAAAGCTCGATTTAGTTATCTACCGTTGAAGCTAGCTTCAAAATATGGAATGCTTAGACTTATTGATAGTCGTATTACATACGAGTTAATTAGAAGACAATTTGTTGTTCCCAAACAAAACACAGTATCTAAGCATCACGAGGAAATTAGAACACTTGAGAATATAATTGAAATGGACAAAGCAGGTATGATAATCTCCCCACAGATTGGATTACATGAAAATGTTGCAGTGCTTGATTTTAATGACGAATATGCTAATATCATTACTAGACACAACATTAGCTATGAAAATTCATCTAACGATTTAAGGGATGAGCGTACTGCCATTCTCCCATTAATTGTACAAGAACTTGTAGAAAGACGTGTTTACTTGAAACACTTTCTCAAGACTCAAGAATCAGAGAGTATTCTTTACTCTAACTGTGAAGCTCGTTTAGATATACTAAAGCAAATTCTTGTTTGTCTTTATGGGACATCTGGCTCGATATGGAATAGATATAGCAATGTACGAGTGTTCGAAGAAATAAACAAACTTGCAAGACAGATATTATTAAAAACAAAAGATATTGTGCAGAGATATGGCTTCGAGCTAATCTATGCGGACACAGATGCAGTCTTTCTCAAGAAAAATGATGCAACAAGAAAAGACTATGAAGAGATAATGAATGAACTTGTAAGAGAGACTGGTCTCCAGATGACTTTAGATTTTCATTACAAATTCCTAGTGTTACTATACATAGAATCAGATGAGAAGATGGAAGCTAAGAAACATTATTTCGGACTTACATATGGCAAGCAGTTAGTCACTCGTGGAATTGATACTAGAAGACACGATTCACCAGCATTTATTAAAGAGTTTCAACAAGCTTTGCTTTCAAAGTTATTCGATTGTCAAAGCTCTGAAGAAGTTCTAACAACTGGATACGAGAATGCTCTTTTATACATCACTCAAAGTATTGATAAACTCATGAATGGTGAAGTTCAAATAACTGATTTGGTTATCTCCAAATTACTGCGACAAAATATCGAGAAGTATAGAAGTCTATTCCCGCACGTCGCAGCAGCAATTAGACTAAATGTTTCTGGAGTGATTGCAAGCCGCGGAGATAATATCCAGTATGTCCATACAGACTCAAATCACACTGATCCACTTTATAGAATAACTCCAGCCAGACTAATCTCTTCTAAGAATTATGATAAAGAGAAATATCTTGAAATTTTACTCGACGCAGCGGAAGCAGTATTATCGGTATTTGGATTTAATCGGTCATTATTTAGTTTTGATAAAAAGAAAAATCATCATTGGTGGAATGAGATATATCAGCAACGTGAGAAAGACATTCAATCAGCAAAAACTGAGTTATAACATAGGAGAGTCTCTATGAGCCTATTTCCCGACGAAGATGTTATAACTAAAGAGATCGAGACATGGCGCGGGTTCATAGAAAAACTTCCATCTGATGAAGATAAAGTTGTATTTACTAAATTGCTCGATAGCTGTTACAAATATGCAATAGCATTAATAGTCACGATCATCCATTTCCCGCTGAACCCGTCATCGTGGCACTACTATTGTCACAACATAAAATGATCAATCATTTAAAGTCTATAATACAATCAAAGCAGACAGATAATGAATTCGAAGATGAATGAATGTATAAGCATACCCCATAACGTCTCAGAAATAT
Organism: Nitrososphaerales archaeon TH526; assembly: GCA_014523665.1. GTDB lineage: Archaea > Thermoproteota > Nitrososphaeria > Nitrososphaerales > Nitrososphaeraceae > TH5896. The sequence continues at coordinate 2,681 of JAATVR010000805.1, read as the reverse complement.
AAAATCTTCTAGACGCAGAGTTACCATATCATCTAATTTGAAGCAAAACTTATCTGGTTCCGTGTTTAATCTGAAACCTGGTAGCGATGAAATATGTACCATAAAGATGGCAGAAACTAATAATAATTATCAGAAAGCAAATCGAAGAAAGCAATTAATTAAGATCCAGGATACTGAGAATGAGATTAACGCTCAAATAATAAATTGAAATTAATATGGTCGCAGACTCAACAAAGCAGATTTAATAATGCATTCTATCGGGATTTCAGTACGACCATCTACTGTCTCTTTTAGAGTACCAATCTGGTCTGTGTTCAATTATCTCCCGATTTCTTATGGCATTAGATATACTATTCAAAGCATCACTCTCCCAGAACTTGCCTGTGCTCATCAGCTCATCTACAAGAACCTGTTTATAGACCTCATTTTCCCCATTAGATGAGAGTTCATTGAAAATTTCTAAGAATAGCTTAACCCTAGCTCGATGTATAGTTCTGGCTGCCATTCCCCAAACATCTCGGACAGGGTCATATATTTGATGGTATAGGTCTTTCAGTTTAGTGTCCCAGTCAGATTTATAATAGTCCCAATCTTTCCCTGGTAATCGAACATAAACAATGGAATCCCAAATGAATGCAATTAATAGCATAGCTGGCGAAACAATGGTACTTCGAGATATTGCAACTCGCAACTTTATAGTCGACCGATCAAATGCATGAGTTGTGCGTACTCATCATCTGCACCTGTAACAGGCACTAGTGAGACCATTAGCTCGTCTAGACCCGTCCCTAGAAGTTCGGTAAGTCGCGCAGTGACTGTTGCTTCATTTCCGGAGATTACCAAATTATCTACAAGAGCATCGGGTACCATTTGATCAGATGTTATCTGGAAGCCTGCGTTAGAAAACATGTTTGCATAGAATGGGATCTTAGCGTAGAAATCAAGATATCTATGTCCTGCGGACAGCACAGAATCCCGATCTTCACTTAGTGCTACGGGTACGTATGCAACCAATGGGGGAGCTGACCGTTCAACCGCAGCCGCTGATGAGCGCAAAGTTGGAATTCCTGTATCAAGCAAATACGAAACAGGACATACCCATGTCAGGGCTCCATCGGCTATTTGTCCAGCTAATTGAAATGCCATCTTTCCAAGTGTTGAGATAAAGATTGGTATCCGCGCCGTACGTGGAAACATGGCTTCAACAGTATAGAAATGTCCATGATAATCTACTTTACCGATCCAGAGCGCCCCACGCAGGACATCTACATATTCGCGCAGATGGACTAATGGTTTAGTGTGTTGCAGGCCATACATGTTTTCGATAATAAAGCGATGACTCGGACCTATTCCGAGTCTTAATCGACGGGGTGCAAGATCGTGTAAAGCAAGTGCCTGCTGAGCCAGGACCAGTGGGTGGCGCGGATAGGTTGGCACAATAGATGTTCCTAGGTTTATTGTAGATGTTTTTGCTGCCGCTGCCGCAAATATGGTTAATGCATCTGGCAGATTAGGTGGCTGTGCCATCCATATCTGCCGCACTCCTGCATCTTCTGCTGCAACTATAGTTTTGACTGCAGCCGCCGCATTAGCTCCATCAATGATAAGTCCAACACGTTCTCGTATTGAACGAGAACTGGAAGCGACTTGAGAGTTTCTATTATTAGTCATAGATTCGTCTCGAGCGGAGTTCGCATACCCTATAAGAATAGGATTTCATAAGAGGCTTTACACAAAATTACTATAATAGTTTTTGAAAGTCGGACTTCAAGAAAACTAATTTAAATGTAATTATTACGAAATTCTATTAGCTATTATACTAGTGATCTTGTCAAGAATCCCGGATGTATCTCCACTTGATTCAGATGTATTCGTCGCATTTTGAGCTTCTACAACTTGCTTTATAGATACAGTAGTATTAAGTACTATACTAGTGATAGCGACGACAATGATTATAATTAACTTGAGTTTTGTGGCTAGGTGTACCACGTTGCAATTTGTGGGCATGTATAATAAATGATTTATCGCAATATTTTATCGTGTTTCTATAGATCACATATAGCTCTAAGCCACTAGTCTAATTAGTCAAAAAAACTTAAGAGTTACTGAAACCGGTATAACCAATGTCAAAGTCAAACCAGAAGAGGTTTAATCGCCGTGATTGCAATAGCACTAGTAGTCTTGAGCGTTTCTGCGGTTTATCAAATGACAGAGCCAATTGCAGTCCGGAATATGACTGGCAATCAGACAGCTAATCAAACTGGAGAACTAAACTTGGTACCCCCCCACACGTAATTGAAGAAGAGACACAAGAAGAAATACTGGGGGTCAGCAATAGAGAGCAGCTGTCGGGATTTAATAGCGCAGAACACAGATGTAAAGCGGAGTCAAGCGGTTTTGAGTTCCATCACATCAAATTAGTATATTAACAATAGTGACCAGATGCACTAGCTGGTTGTCTCAGTTGCAGCTACAAATGGCGGCTGCACTTTCCACCTGGTTAGTTATTGAATAAATATAACATAAATCTGAATTAACCTAGATAAGACTTGTCGACGTTCAGCGGCTTCAGAGAAGAAATTGATGAACGTCCAACATATGAAATTCGGAATGTTGTCAGCAGTTCTAGTGGTATGCACACTCATGATAAGCACGATTGATTTAAGCCAGAATTTTGTTTT
>JAATVR010000118.1 GCA_014523665.1 Nitrososphaerales archaeon TH526 | reverse complement strand
GTCCACGAGCATGATGATTGGAAGAAGCATGGGTATAGATGTAGCCTGGGGGACTTCAAAGTTCGCCATCGTCATTACCCAATTCAGAAATAGGAAAGTGGGGGTGTTCTATGCCGAAAGTTTCGAGAAGCCACAGATGAATGAAATTATCAATCATATCATGCAATTGAAACTCAAGCATCACATAACCAAGATTTATGTAGATGGTGCAAATCCAGAAGTGATAAGAGAACTAAAGTCAAGGATAGGAGAATATCACGACTATTACGGAAGGCTAACGGAAGAACAGATCTGGGGTTTACGCACCAGTAACAGTTGGCAGATAATACCTGTCAACTTTCAGAAGAGACACAGAGAGATGTTAGAATGGACATACACGCTGATGTCTAAGAGATTAGTCAAAATACATCCATCACTGCATGATCTCATAGTGTCACTGAGAACTGCGACAGTGTCGGATGATTGGAAGTTAGACAAATATCAGACGTCAAATGATGATCTGCTTGATGCGTTTAGGCTCGCCTGCCTTAATTATGAGATCCCGAAGAATCTATAGTACTGGCAAGATCACTATATGCGAAGTTTAGAAAACTTACTTCCTAAAGACGACACCAACCCCATATCCAAATCTTGAATTCTCACTTATCGTTTATCGGGTTAGTCTAATCGATTTGAGACCACTTCCTCATCCATTGTAAAAGGCCTATCACAGATTCTACAAGTTCTTGTCCTTTACCGGTCAGGCGATATTCAACCCGCGGCGGTATCTCATTATATGCTTTCCTTTCTAGAATCCCATTTTTTTCTAGTTGTTTGAGTATAGCAAGCGTTTTGCTGCTAAATCCTTTCATGGATCTTCTGAACTTTATATATCGAACTGGGTCTGTTGTACAACAAAGTGGTATTAGAATTTCAAGCGTTCCCCTTTTAGTAATCAATTCCCTGAGTTTTTCGGTTTCAGACATTAGTATATCAGCATCATAACCCTCAAAACTGCAAGATTCTTTAATAATAGGAAGTGACTTGCCTACCCCTTTTGACGCTATTGATTTCTTAGATCTTACTTTAGTTTCCATAATTACACTTACTTTACCGGACTTCTCTTACCAACTTAAATAGTTTCCTGGGTAAACATATAATGATGACTAATTCGCAAAAAACAAAGGAGAAGAAGAACGTATCTCTGACAGAGGACTCGTGTTGTGATGACTCGTGTTGTGGTGGCCCTTCAACCAGGTTCGAAAGTGAGGGAGGAGGGTGCTGCTAAAGCGGGATCAATAAACTCGCCTAATTGAAACTATACAGTTCTTTCAATTTTTTTGTATAATTCGTCTCCCAGGCCTGGACTTTAACGAGATGATTAAGACAGCTGTTCACTTGCTAGAAGCGTACCACATTGGATTTGATAACTCCTGCCGCATCTTTGTAGACGCTGCAAATCCTTCCTTTATTACAACATTAAAGCAGGCAGTGAATCAGGATCTCGATTATGTTAAGCAGATAGTATTTTATGAACACAACTATCCTAGTGTTTATGATTTGCAATTCTTCCAACAGAATATGTTCGTTATCCCCGTCCTATTTAGCAAGCATCACAAAGAGATGTTACCACACTGAAAGGAAATGTTAGAATACAGGAATGGTTGCTATTCATCCACGATTCAACAAACTAATCACTGCACTTCGTACTGCAGTAGAAAATGGGGAAGGTATCCTTGATAAAGAGGCTACCAGTCATGATGTCTTATTTGATTCATTCAGATTGTCGTTGATGTTCTGGCATTGACTACTTCTGCTTGGCTCCTTCTAGGAATGCTCGTGGATCAAAGATCACCTTAACCGAACTTATTTTCCCTTCGTCATCGACATGATACCACACACACACACAAGTTGAGAATTCAACTCGTGGAGAATGCAGACATCGTTGCTATCTGCGAACTCCTTCTTGATGTCGAATTTGACTAACTGCCCCGTCTCGTACAGGTGTAGATTATATTTCAGGTATGGTTCAGCCCTATCGAACGAATTAAGGGGCGACACGTACGATACGTTATCCTTCAAATAGCCTCTGGCCGATTGAAAGTCTTGGCGCTCCGTAGCCTCTATGAACTCCATGACGATTTCCTTTGCACTTTTTGCAGAAGATTCAATCTTTTGCATGGCATTCCTTACGTAGCAATGAAATTTATCCTTAGGGGAAGTAGTACTTCCAGAATCGGACATCGTGCTTTTCGAGCGTGCCAGTTGCCAAGTCAGTATATCCCCGGTAACAATCATTGCTGATAAAATCTGATACTTTTAGGGTATGTTTATTTAGATGTGAATCTTTTACGTTGGGTTCGTTTTCTATACTGTGGTTTTGTAAATATAACATAGTTTGCAGCACAGTACAGTAGCAGATAACAAACCCACATGCTCACTGGTTCCGAATCCCACTGGATCTTCAAATGCATTATTATTCCTATTGCTTATGTGAAAATGTATAAGTTACATTCGGTTATAGGTTTAGAATCCTTGTCCTCCAATAGCGGAATGAATACAGAAAAATCCGTAGATGGTTGACCTTTAACCCTACCTGATTTATTCAGACTAAGTTCTATAACCATCCACTGGTACATGCATGTGTCAATTTATTTATTCCTTGTTGCATGTCCGTTAGAAGAATACATCATGATTAGGGCGATAACGGCTAACAACATTTTTGAAAAAAGTAATACCCGTGAAGTAAATGTTCAACCGGAATCAAATGCTCTTTCAGGGGCGAAGGTTCTTAGTGCTATTGCAGACGACAAGTCTTGGAATCTGTTTAGTAGTATTGCAATTACGTCAGATCCTACCTCAAATGGGCAAGAATCAGGAGATGGGGGTCAGATCCTTATTTCACGCATGAATCTAACACGCAGACAGTATTATCAACGTATTAGTCGTTTAAAGTCTTTGGGCCTCATCAATAGGAAAAATGGAAGATACAGTCTTTCCTCATTTGGAAGGATATTATATGAAATCCAAAAAACAATAGAAACTGCAATCCAATACCGATGGAAATTTGTAGCAATTGATTCATTGGTATCTTCGCCTAGTGCAGAAAAAATGCCAGCCGAAAATAAAATCAAAATTATCAATGCTTTACTAGGAGATCATGATAAGTTCAAGAGTATGCTTCTAAACAAGAACGGCAATAACGTTCATATCACAAAATGAGCACTTTTTTTGAATTTAAGTACCGCCAGTTCGTCCTAAGGTGATTGGTTGAAGACATAGACAATAATGATGAAGTTGTTGTCGCTTGCTTGTCTGTCGGATAAGCATGAGTATTGTTCCCTTAGTTTTGCCGGCGCTACTGGTTGTCAATGCAACTGTTACCGTGGAAATCGACGATAGAGAGTAGTTAATCTGAAAGTAAACGCCAGGCGTGGACGTAGCCTTAACTCCAGGAAAGACATACTTTATGATAGATATACTTAATAGTATTTCCATGAAGGATTCAGCTGTATGAAAACTTTATATTCTGTTTTGTTGGCTGCGATATTTTTTGTATTGATGTTTTCTAATGGTGGTTTAGTATACACGCAAGAAGAAAATGCCACGTCAACATCTGAACCACGGTTCTTGAGCATTCAACATGCAAAATCTGGTTCGATATTCGAAAATAATGCCATATCATATACGCTGGAATTGAATGACGTATCAGATAAGACCATATTGCTCTCTGACAGACCGGAGAGAATAGTTACTTCTGTTAATACTTCCGACTTCGTTGGTAACTGGCACTGGTCAATGGGACCTAAGAGTTTCACGGCGGATCCTCCGAATGCGGCCTTGATTGTAGAAGATGAAGGTAATCAGGATATAATGATTGTCGAACTGACCAATCCAGTACATGATCCTACTGCAGAAACGCTGAAGTATGGTATCGTTCCAGAGAATGTAACATCTCTTGAGTTACCGAATGAGTTTGGACAGTCGACTCTAGTGATAAATGGTACTGGATACAATAATCCAGACATATTCTGGCCCTCAGCGGTTTCTTGCTGGTGAGAGGACAACTCAAGTAGATTTCTACGTGCCGTATGATTGACAGGTCTCTACGATTAGGAATGGTTTCGTAGATAAAGGAGATAATGATAATCGGCTGCAAACACTCTGAACCCAAAAATTAAGTCAAAAATGGTTCACACAGCATTGAGTGTTAGAGCCTCATTTCATTCTTGTCGCATGATTGTAAATTCCTTAACGTCTCTGACTGGATCTGAAAGCCAGCCAAAAAGATCTTCCAGAACCTT